>LJUW01000057.1 GCA_001304315.1 candidate division Zixibacteria bacterium SM23_73_2
CAACCATCCATGCTATTTTTCCCAGGAAAAGCTGGTTTTCAAGAAAAGCTGTGCTTTCAGGAGGAATGCCCGATACAGGCGGAAAAACCGAGGAGCAGGTTCTGGCTGCCAACGTGGATACCGTGTTTTTGGTCAGTGGCCTGGACCAGGACTTCAATCTCAGGCGAATAGAGCGATACTTAACAGTTGCCTGGGAAAGCGGTGCAGCCCCGGTTATCGTGCTCAACAAAACCGACCTCTGTTCTGATCTCGATGAAAAAATCCTTGAGGTCGAGTCCGTTGCTTTTGATATCCCGATTCTTCCTATCAGTGCCACGGAAAACCAAAAACTTGATTCACTGAAACAATACCTGGGCCAGGGCAAAACCGCAGTGCTTTTGGGCTCCTCAGGAGTTGGCAAATCGACCATCATAAACAGCCTTTTGGGAGCGGAGCGTCTCAAGGTCCGACCGGTTCGTGAATATGACAGCCGGGGAAGACACACCACCTCTTTCCGGGAGATGATTTTACTTCCAGGCAGAGGAATCTTAATCGACACCCCTGGCATGCGGGAGCTCTCGATATGGAGTGACCAGGAGGGGCTAAAGCGGACCTTCGACGACATCGAGAAATTAGCTCCCCTATGCCGCTTCAGGGATTGCTCCCACCAGGAAGAGCCGGGATGCGCAGTTCAGAAAGCGCTTGAGGATGGCACTCTGGATTTAAAAAGATACAAAAATTACATCAAGCTTCAGAAGGAGCTAAAGCACTTAGCCTTAAGAAAAGACGAGAAAGCCCGCCGCAAATCCGAGAGGGCATTCGACAAAAAGATTCGCCAGAGGCTTCAGATGATGAAAAAGATTAATAAAAATGGAAAGCTGTGATGAGTTAGTTAAATAGCTTCTTTTCTTAGCAAGGATGTTAATCCTGAAAGGGCAGGCATCCTGGCTTGATTTTCTCTTGTGGATACTAACATCCGCAAGTAGCGCAGGAAAATGAATTGTCAAAGCTTAGGTTTCACGCTTAGAAGAGGCAGGTCTTCGGCTTTGTTCCTCTGCAACCTGAATTATAGTATCAACATAGTCCTGCAGCCAGCGGTATCTAACAGCTAAATCAAAGACAAAAACCACGCTCATTAATAGAAAAACTACTGCATAGGTGTATTCCTCTGTGATTAAGCTCAATACTATTAAGATCATGCTTGACAAAGCCATATTTAAAGAAGACATCCATCTTGCATATCTCTTCGTCACTAAAAGCGAAACGGAGGACAACTCAACTTCAATCCACCTGTATTTTTTGTACCAAGTTTCCCCTTCATAGAAACCAATTATATGTAATGGTATTAATATTAGGTAATAAGAGAATACTGTGAGAATCTGACCAACAAGATAGAGACCTCCTAAAATCCCGAGCGCAAGGAGAAGATCTATAACCCAAGATGGTTTGATACTGAAGTAATAGTGGGTCCACGGAAATAAAAAACCATATAATAGTTCTACCCCAATAAGCAAATATGTAGCAGGAATTATGTAAGCTAAACCATCATAGAATCCCTCTGGTAACTCTGAAAAGATATCTTTAGCATATTCTTTCAACTTGTACCTCCTTGTTTAGGAATGAAAGACCTACAGTTTTGTTGAAGTTTTGTTAATATGATTTTTAAAAGCTCATAGCATAAACACCAACAAATGTGTACTTATGAAGAATTCCAATATTTTTAATATCCCGCAAAAAATATTTCTGATGCTTCGGTAATAGGAATTACCGAAGCCCAAAGCATCGGCATTTCCTAATCCCGATGCATCCAGGGAAAAATATAATTTACTTCTCTCACCGCAACTCCAATCTCCCTAACTTTGCGAAACAACCAACACCTTCCGCTTTGAAAATTTCACGAACCCCAATACAAACACAATAAATCTTTTACTCAAATAAGATATCCACAAAACCCGCACCTGTCAAGCTTTTTATTAAATGATTTTGTAGCAATTAAAATGTCATTGCGAGCGTAGCGAAGCAATCCCCTATTAATTAACATTTCTTAACGTTCTGGCGGGGTACCCTTACCCCGCCATCTTCTCGGTCAAGGGTGGGGGCACCCTTGACCAACTTTCCATCGGGAGATTGCTTCTCCCCGATTTATCGGGGATCGCAAAAACAGAACCAGGGATGTCATTGCAAGCGTAGCGAAGCAATCCCCCACATAGAGAGACAGATTGCCGCGCCCTTCGGGCTCGCAATGTCGGTTTATTAATAATAATAGTTTTTAAGCACGGATGAAATCTGTGCCTACAATCTTACTCCTAAAAATTCCCCTCTTAAAACCCCGACACGCTTATATTCCCGCTGACCACGCTTAAAGAAATCGTTCCCTCCCCATCCCCTAAGGTCCCGCTCAGGGAATCGGGTGTGCTCACCTGATTTTTAAGAACAAGATCGGAGAGAGAAATACTCCCCATAACCACGCTGGCTGAGAATGAAGCTGAGGTGCTCTGAGGTATGTCAAGCTCGATACTACCGCTTATCATTGACATGGAAATTGTTCCATCCAGAGGCAAAGTTACATCCCCCTCAATCTGACCACTGATTAAACTGGCAAATACGCTCCCTGAGATATTGTTCAATGCGATCTGCCCGCTCACGTGCGCAACAGAAACATAATTATTAATTGAATCTAAATCTATCAACCCGCTCACATTAGAAACTGAGACCTCAAAGTTTTTTGGCAGGGTGATATTATAATCGACCACATAACTCCGGCCATAGGTTTTTTCAGGCTGAATGGTTTTAACCTTTACCTCGTTTCCCAGATCTTGTACACTCACCTCGAGCTGTTGGAGATGCTCCTCAGCATCCTCGGTGCTCTCCGAGCCAACCCTCCTCTCCCCTGTTATTATCACCGAATCGGTATCCGATAATCCGGTGATCAGAACATAACCGCTCACCCCTTCCAGGCTCAATCGGATGTGATCCTTTACCTGGATACCGAAGGAAAAAGTCTGTTTTGCTACAAAATCCGTATTGCTTACGTTATCACCCGAATCCACAGCTTTCTTATCCGAACAGCTAAGCAAAAGAATACAAATTGTGAATAAAACTAACAAGATAAATCCAACGAAAGTTCTTTTCATTTCTACCTTCCTTTCTTTATTAACTTTCCAAGCTTTCACGAAATTAATATACATACCCTAAGGGGCTGCTGCCTATGATGCTTTGGTAATAGGAATTACCGAAGCCTAAAGCATCGGCATTTCCTAATGCCGATGCATCAAGGAATCAACTTAGCGAATCCACCACCCTCCTTATCTCCCTTATATGCGCAGGCGTTGTTCCGCAGCACCCCCCGATGATCGATACATCCAGAGAGATCAACTCTTTTGCCTTCTCTGACATAAACTCGGGAGTCTCAGGATAAACGATCCTATCCCCATCGATTTTGGGAATACCGGCATTGGACTGGATAACAAGCGGAAGCCGGGTGTGTTTTTTATACTCTTCAGCGATCTTAATCATGTTCTCGATACCATTGCCACAGTTGGAGCCCAAACCATCCACCCCTGCACCTTCAAGACCCCTGGCAGCGGATTCCACGCTCACCCCCATAAAGGTATAAAAACCCCTGGGGGTATGATCGAAGGTCATGGTCGCAAAAACCGGAACAGAAGATAAAGCTTTGGCAGCTTTGACCGCAAGGGTTGCCTCGGTCAGATCGGTCATGGTCTCCACAAAAATAACATCCACCCCCTCATCCACCAGTATCTCCAATTGATTTAAAAAAGATTCATAAACCTGATCCGGCTCAGTATCCCCGTAAGGCTTTAAAATCTTTCCAGTGGGTCCGCAGGAACCGTAGATATAGGCGCGATCTTTCACCACCTTTCTTGCTGCGCGGACAGCATTCCTGTTTATCATCTCTGTTTTATCCTCAAGGGAGTGCATGGAAAGCCTTAAGCTCGAAGCCCCAAAGGTATTGGCCTGGATTATGTCTGCACCGGAATCAAGGTAAAGACCAGCGATCTTTTCTAATACATCTGTACGGGTAAGATTAAAAGATTCAGGAGGCTCTCCTGATTTGAGCCCATACTCCACAAGCAAGGTCCCTGCTGCACCGTCTGCAACCAGTATCTCACCATCTTTTATTCTTTTTAGTAAATCTGTCATCTTAAGCTTGATTGAAAAGTTTTCTCACCGACTCAACTGCATCGGTGCTGTCATACCCATAAGCATCCGCACCGATCGATTGTGCAAAATCTTTCGATACCGGAGCACCACCTATTATGGTCTTTACCTTGTCCTCCAGCCCTTCTTTTTTAAGCAGCTCTACTACCTTTCTCATCATTGGCATGGTAGTGGTGAGAAGTGCGGACATACCTATGATATAGGCAGCCTCTTTTTTCGCAGTCTCTATAAATTTCTCAGGCGACACATCGGTACCCAGATCTATGACCTCAAACCCGGCTCCTTTGAGCATTATCCCCACCAGGTTTTTCCCGATGTCGTGCAGATCCCCCTGAATCGTACCCAAAATAACCTTGCCCGAATTTGGCATCCCCTCCCTGATAAAAAATGGTTTCAGAACATCCATTCCCGCATGCATCGCCCTGGCAGACATAAGCACGTCCGGTAGGAAAATCTGGTGAGTTTTGTACTTCTCACCAACTATGTCCATCCCCCCGATAAGACCGAACTTAAGTATCTTCTCCACAGGTATTTTCTCCTCTATCGCCTTTTTGGTAAGAAGAGAAACCTTTTCAAAATCCCCTAACTCTAAATTCTCTGAGATCTCTTTTAAAATATCCATTACCTTCCACCTTTCTCTTTCTCAGGTCTCAAATCTCTAAATAGCTTTCTTATCCTATCTTTGCATTCGTGAGTTGTGCATTCGCTGCAGAAAGGATAATTGTCATCGAAGTTAAAAATCTCTTTATCCCCGAAGACTATAACTCCTGATATCGATTTTAAGGGAATCATCAGAAAACCATCCGTCAGGTTAATGCCGATATCCTCTGGATTTAAGAATTCGAAAAGTTTTTTCTGCCCGCTCATATGCCACCCACAGTAACCCGGGCTGAACCTTAAAATACACTTTTGGAGATTGACCTTCCCCTTTTTTGAAAGGAGGTTGAAAAAATTTTCCTCTAAAACATCTCCTCCTTTATCAGTCCCTGCTGAAGCAACGGAATCTAACATACAACCTAAAGCAAAATCATTTGTTTTAAAAAGCTCACGTATTTTTTCACTTACCCTCTCCCCTATGGTAAGGGCAAAAAGAACAAGGTTATCTGCTTTATTTAATATTTCATCCAGGGGAGTTTCCTTTTCATTTAATCCCTCACCCCGGTAAACAGTTTCGAATTCAAAAACAGAGATATCCGAGATAATCCCCACCGGCTCTGAGTATTTCAGAAAAATGTCTTTTGATTCTTGAAAAAGACTCTTGACCTTCTCCGGGGGACTTTTATCTGAAGGTATCCCCTGGGTTTTTAAAACCTCATCCATCTGAGGTTCGATATCCTCAACTGAAATCTCAAATCTCTTTCTCATCTATTCCCCTGGTATCTCTATTCAAATCTCTATCTCAGGTAACCTCTTCATATCATAACGACGGGCTTCTCCCATCATAAGTTTGGTCAACTCCTTTTTAATATCCTCAGGTAATCTTGAGGGAGCGTAATCTCTTGTAAGCTTTTCAACCTCAGCATGAGCTCTTTTAATAAGGGTCACCCTTCCCTCCTTCTCCCATCTGGTTCTGTTTGCCCGGTCGATCACCGAACTAGGAAAATAGAACTCCTCCTTAAGATATTTTCTGGTATGCTCAGATATCAGAAGATGTTTCTCCTTTAAAAGCTCCTCCAGCCTGGGAAGGGTTGGAAAATCTTCCCTGGGTACGATCCCCTTAAGCATTCTTAAAGTCATCCCGCAGATCTCGTTATCCAGAACTAGCTTTTCTGTACTCTGGCAGCTTTCGAAATCGAGCATCCCCGGACCCGCTATGTTGTTAATTCCGGAGAGCGCAGCTAAGGTTGCCCCCATTGAGGATTCCAGCCCGGCCTGAGCATCCACCTGCTTGGAATCGCTCAATGATATGTAAGCTTGGGTGGGCATCCCCAGATATTTTCCGATCTCGTTATAGGCGCAGTCGATCATCTCCGTCTCCACCGCTCCCATCGGCGTGGTCTCAAAGCGAAGATCGAAGATGGCGGGCGAGCCACCATAAAGCACCGGTGCTCCGGGATTGGTAAGCTGGCTTATCACCACCCCGCTCAAGGTCTCGGCAGTGTGCTGGATCAATGTTCCCACCAGGGTAACCGGAGCCATAAATCCGGATAAGGGCATGGCTATGAACTCGACCGGGATAGAAAATCGCGAGCAGTCAAGCAGGTTCTGAGAGGTGACATCACTCCACTTCACCGGTGAGGTAGGGCAACAGGAGAATATGGTCAAAGGTTTTTGGGCAAGCTCTTTTTCGGTTCCTCTGACAGCAATCTGGAGCTCTTTCATAATCTCGAAAGCCTCGATGGTGAAAGCACCGGTGACCACCGGCTTCTCGCAGAAAAGAAGGCTTAAGTAAAGCCGGTAGCTGTCGGATATTTTCTCATGAATATCCGCAGGTATCAATGCAGTGCTCTGGGAGGCAATGTTTTTAAGCCCGCTTACCACCTTGGTAAATTTGATATAATCGGATGTTTCCGGCCTGCGAATTTTATTTGTATCATAGTCCAAAATATTCAAAGCAGCAGAGCCCGGAGTATAATATACATCATATCCCGAAAAATCGTGGGTCTGGTTACCCAGAACATCGTAGAGCTTAAAGGATTTGGGAACGGTCTTCAAAGCTTTGTCGATAATCTCATTTGTAAAAAGGACATGGTATTTATCCATATTCACCTTTGCCCCATGCTCCCCAAGCATTGAAAGAACATCTTTGTTATGAATTTCCACTCCGAGCTTGCACAGAACATCCCTCGCTTCGGATACTATCCTTTCAATCAGTTCATCTTCCAAAAATCTCAAAACCGGCCTCATCACTAACTCCTTTCTTATCTCTCTAAATTATAGAACATTTCTAAAAGATGTCAACATAACAATTGACCGATCCCCGCTAATAAGCTGGAATTTAGCCTTTTACCTTACTTTTCGATTGACATCAAAACAATTTATGAATTTATTTATAGATTAAACTCTATGAGAAAACTAAATCTCAAAAAACAATGGGATCAAGCCACCCCTTCCTGGGTCGATTTTGTGCGAACGGGTAAAGATTATCATCGGGATGAATTGAACAACCCGACAATGTTTGAGATTTTGGGTAATATATCTGGGAAAAAGATATTAGACCTGGGATGCGGTGAAGGATACAACGCCAGGATAATGGCAAAAAAAGGAGCAAAAGTTTGGGGTGTTGATTTCTCAAAAAAAATGATAGATTTTGCAATCCAAAAGGAGAAAAAAGATAAACTCGGAATAGTATATCATCCCGCAGATGCATACAATTTGAAAATGTTCAAAAACAACACCATCGATATCGTTGTCTGTTTTATGGCTCTTCAGGATATAAGAGATTATCAAAAGGCAATAAAAGAAGCATACAGGGTTTTGCTAAAATCAGGTCGTTTCCTTTTCAGTATACCCCATCCCTGTTTCGAAACAACCGAGAAACAAAACTATAAAAGAAAATTAAAAGATAAACTCAAAGAGGAAATGATTCATTTCAAAGTTAAAGACTATTTTAATGCTCACAGCTACACCGTGCCCTGGAAAATGAAAAGACTAACTCAGCACTTCGAAACCACATCATTTCACCGAACTTTGACTCACTATGTGGATGCTCTGCGTGATGCAAAATTTTTAATCTCCAGAGTAAAAGAACCCAAACCCTCAAAAAAGGGAATCAGGAAACATCCTATAATGAAACTACATTTAATAATTCCTCAATCTGTAGTTGTTGAAGCAGTTAAATTATAAGGAGTATAAAAAGATGAGAAAAAAA
The DNA here is from genome assembly GCA_001304315.1 of candidate division Zixibacteria bacterium SM23_73_2. Classification (GTDB taxonomy): domain Bacteria; phylum Zixibacteria; class MSB-5A5; order MSB-5A5; family SM23-73-2; genus SM23-73-2. The sequence goes on from LJUW01000057.1 coordinate 7,973, forward strand.
CTTAATTTATTTCTTTTTATCGCCTTTCTTATTATTCCATCTATGTGCTTCTCCTGGGGAGAAAGCAAACATCCCATAATTGAACTTCTGATTCAAAGAATTTATCTCGACTCAAATTACGTTTTCTGCGGATGCGATGCTTCCTGGGGCACGAACGTGTTCGGGCTTTTTGTCTACGACCGGAACAAAAATACCTGGACCAACTATTCAGCTTTGCAGGTGCCGCAAGAAAACTTTCGGGTCAGCAAAGTGAAAAAGATTCAAAGAGAGGGTGATTTCATCTATGTAACCTTCCGTGCCGGGCTACTTCTAAAGTTTAGCAGATCAGATGGCTCTTATGAAATCGTTTCTAATGTACAAGCACCCATGCCAAAAGTATCTCAATTGAGGTTCGATGGTGTGAGTTATCGGGTTAATCGTGACTCAGTCATTGCGGGAGATCCCCCGGATATAAAAGTATACACACCGCTGCCAGAGGAAATCCCTGATCCCATGGAAGTTCAGCCTGAACCTGAGGTAAAAATCCCAATCTTCAGCAATCCCATTATCATAAATGGCAAAATCTACATGTCCTATGATCTGGTAGTTTATCAAACCGCAGCATATACCCAGGGCATATCTGTCTTCGATATTAAAAAAGAGACTTTTAATTTTCATCCAAGCGAGATCTTCAAAGGCACAGTCACAGGAGGTTTTATCTATGATACATTAATTATATTCCCAACTGCAAGGTTTGTCTATGAAGGCAATGCAGGACCTGCTGCAGGATTTGTATCATTTGATCCTGCTAACCAGAATTTCTCCTTGTGGAAAGAGCTCCCTTTACCAGAAGAACCTTTGGCTTTATTTCAGGTCGAGCAGGATGAGAAAGAATTCTGGATAGGCACTGATAAAGGTGTATTCAGAATCGATAAAAACACCTATAAAACCACCCATTACCAGATTACAAAAGGAATTATTCGTAAAGATGGTACTAATATCTGTCCCACAAGTGACTTCCGGGGGCCATATCCCATAGTGCTGGATGAACTTAATAAAGATGAGCAGGTCGAGCTTTTGGGGGTACTGAATGGATGGTGCGAGATCAAACCGCCGAAAAGATATATAGGTTTTATAGAAGCTCAATATGTAGAAGAAGTGATCTTCGATGAAAATACCGGCAGGCGCCTCCCAAAATTCAGACCGTTGGAAAGATTCGAAACAATTCCGGTAAAATCCTACGCTGCTCCAGACGCACCTGCACTTATTAACTTGGATTCTAACTCTCTCAAAGAATATGAATTGGAGATAGCAGGCGAAAGCGGAAGGGCTGGACGGACCGAAGGAAAAAGAAAAGAGGTGACATGGTACCAGATAAAACTTCCCACAGCCTTGGTTAGTATGGATGATTTAATCTTCCATCTGGATGAGGTGGAATAAAAAACCTTTCAAATATGATAATAACAGTCTACAATATGACTTTTACCCAGAATCAAACATAAGCAAAATAATCTGTTAGTTATGCCAGGATAATGAATAATACTCCTTGCTGCTTATTCTCCTTGCTTTTTTGGTTGACAAGCAATCAATTTTTCAATTTATTTAAAGTGTTACATAAGCTTTTTCAGCGGGATAAGCATGTTCGGCAAAAACATTTCAGCTGATGAACTCACTCTTCCGCCCTAGTCGGAAAATACCTCTCTTAAAAAGCGAGGGACCTGCTTTCCCCCTTCTCTTTTTAAGAGAAGGGGCAGGGTATGAGTTAAAGACAAACAAGCAAAAAACCAGATGATCAACCAAATAATCTCGCATTACAAAATCCTTGAAAAGCTCGGCGAGGGTGGTATGGGAGTGGTATACAAAGCCCAGGATACCAAGCTGGACCGTCTGGTAGCTATAAAGTTCTTACCCCAGCATCTGACTTCCGATTCTGTTGAAAAGGAAAGGTTTACACATGAGGCTAAGGCAGCTTCAGCTTTAAACCACCCTAACATCACCGCCATCCACGAGATTGATGAATTTGAGGGACAGATGTTTATAGTTATGGAATATTGCGAAGGTAAGACTTTGAAACATATAATTGAAAAAGAAACTCTTTCCTTAAAGAAGGTATTGGGCATATCCATTCAAGTTTGCGAAGGTCTCTATGCGGCTCATAAGAAGGAGATAGTGCATCGGGATATAAAATCAGACAACATAATGGTAACTCAAGAAGGATTGGTAAAGATAACTGATTTCGGCCTGGCAAAGCTGAAGGGAGCCACCAAGCTGACCAGGACTCGCTCGACCTTGGGGACTGCTTCTTATATGTCACCGGAGCAAGCTTCTGGAGAGGAGGTCGATTCCAGATCAGATATTTTCTCCTTTGGGGTAGTTTTGTATGAGCTTTTAACTGGACGATTACCTTTTGGTGGAGAACATCAGGCTGCAATAGTCTATTCCATTCTAAATGAAGAACCTCAACCAGTAGCTCGCTTTAACAATCAGGTTTCACCCAAGTTGGAGGATATGGTTTTTAAAGCTTTGGCAAAAGATAGAGAGGAAAGATATCAACACATAGATGACCTTTTAGCAGATTTGAGACGGGAAAGAAAAGGTTGGGAATATGTCAAAAGACCTGATACCACTCAGGTGGTCCAGACACAAAAGCCAAAAACTCAAAAAATTCTCCCCTTTATACTGGGTGGTCTGGCGATTTTAATTTTAGTTGTAGGTTATTTTACGTTTTTCAATAAGAAGAAACCGACTGCTATCCGTTCGGGCAAACCTTCAATAGCAGTGCTCTACTTGCAGAACCTCTCAGAAAACAAGGAGGATGAGTACTTTGCCGCTGGCATGACTGAAGATATTATTACCCAGCTCTCCAAAATCGGTGGACTCAGGGTAGCCTCCAGAAGCGACATCGAGCAGTTCAAAGATAAGCCGGTCAACATCATGGGGGTAGCAGAGAAATTGAAAGTCGACTATATTATGGAAGGCTCGGTCCGCAAATATGGAGATAAGCTTAGAATCACCTGCCAGCTTATTCATGCAGACGACGGTTTTCACGCATGGGCGGAGAGTTACGACCGACAGATGGATGATTTGTTTGCTATTCAGGCAGATGTTGCCAAAAAGGTTGCCAGGGCTTTGGAGGTAGTTCTTGCTCCGCAAGAGTTAGAGAAGATCGAAAAAAAGCCCACCCTGAATGTGCAAGCATACAACTATTACCTGCAGGGTCGAGAATACTATTTCGGACGAGCATTTTCCGAAGAGGACCTAAAACTCTCAATTGGAATGTTTGAGAGGGCCTTGGAAGCAGATTCTAATTTCGCCTTAGCCTATGCGGGACTATCAGATTGTTATTCCAGTTATGTGATGTTTTTAGTGGATCTCAAAAGATCATGGCTGGATAAAGCTGAGAAAGCGAGCCTGAAAGCATTAACTTTAGACCCGGATTTGGCTGAAGCTCATCGCTCTCTATCCAGACTCTACTGGATGGAAGGAAAATACAGTCAGGCTATACAGGCAGCTGAAGAAGCGGTCAAAGCCAATCCCAATTATGGGGAGGCGTGGAGACTTCTGGGTCAGTGGTATACAGGTAAGGCTCAATTTACAAAAGCTGAGAATGCTTTAATGAAAGCGTTAGAGGTGAAGCCTACTGAGCATAATTTATTTTCAGCTTTTATGGACTTATATGCCCTGTGGGGAAATAAAAAAAAGGTGGAGGAATATTTTGGAAAAGGATTAGAGGTACAACCGACTAATGAGGCTATATACTCTGAGATGAGTTATCTTTTGCTCGGTTGGGGTGAGTTAAAAGAAGCAAAAAGAATGGCTCATAAAGCTATGGACATAAATCCTAATGGGAGCGACGCTCTGTGGTACCTGCTGGAGATTTTTCTGATATCAGAGCGAGCGGACAGTGCTGCTTATTATTTAAATAGAATCCGTCGGCAAAATCCAGGCCAGGATCTGTTCGTGGAAATGGCTCGTGTAGCTCTGATTAGAGGGGAGAAAAAACAGGCGGAGATATACTTGGATTCCTGCATTCAGTTCAATCAACCTCTGGTTAAAGATTTTGCAGATCTACCTGAAGAGAATTATGCTCGCATACGAATGGCTTTAGCCTGGCAATTAAAAGGGGAGTCAAAAAAAGCCCTGGAGCAAGTAGACACAGTGAGGAAAAGCTTGGGTGATTCTCTTTTAACTATGATATGGGGTGAGACTGCAGAGAAGATCAGCTGGGTTTACACGCTCGCTGGTCAAAAAAAGGAGGCAGTGCAATTGATGGAATTTTTGGTCGAGAATAGGTATTATAGTCCTGAGTTTTTCAAATTACATCCCATTTATAGAGACCTGACCGGTTATCCACCATACGAAACATTGATTAAACGAGAACCATAGGTGTTATTCTGTTAATTTAAGTTTGGTTCAGGTATAAAATTTATTAGTTTAATCAATATGATAGGAAAAAACATCTCACATTATAAAATCCTTGAGAAGCTCGGCGAGGGCGGTATGGGAGTGGTATACAAAGCCCAGGATACTAAATTGGACCGCGTGGTAGCCATAAAGTTTTTACCCCAGCAATTGACTTCTGACACAGTTGAAAAGGAAAGATTTTCGCATGAGGCTAAGGCAGCTTCAGCTTTAAACCATCCTAACATCCCAACCATTCACCAGATTGACGAGTTCCAGGGCCAGATGTTTATAGTTATGGAATATTGTGAGGGAAAAACCTTGAAAGAGATAATTGAAACAGAGATCCTTTCAGTAAAGAAGGTTTTGGATATCGGAATACAAATCTGTGAGGGTTTGAACGCTGCTCACCAGAAGGAAATAATCCACAGGGATATAAAATCAGAGAACATAATAATCGCCCGGGATGGAAAGACAAAAATAATGGATTTTGGTTTAGCCAAACTCAAAGGAGCTACAACCATAACCAAAACGGGTTCCACCCTGGGGACTGCTGGTTATATGTCACCTGAACAGGCCTGTGGAGAGGAGGTAGATCCTCGATCAGATATCTTCTCTTTTGGGGTAGTTTTATATGAGATGATAACCGGTCAACTACCCTTCAAAGGAGAGCATGAGGCTGCGATAATCTATTCTATAATAAACGAGACACCGGAGCCCTTAGCAAGGTATAAAGCTGATGTTCCTGAAGGATTGCAGAGGATAGTTGACAAGGCTTTGGCTAAAAACAAAGAGGAAAGGTATCAGCATGTAGATGATCTTTTGGCAGATCTGAGGGTAGAGAGAAAGAGTCTGGAGTATGTGAAAACTGCACAGATTCCACCAGCAGTTAAAGCTCCTAAACCAAAGAAAAGTCTTTTCCCCTTTTTAGTCCCGGCAT
>LJUW01000058.1 GCA_001304315.1 candidate division Zixibacteria bacterium SM23_73_2
AGCCACATCAGAAAAAGTTTCCCTTATCCCCAGGTTCACTCCTCTTTTTAGCAATTCTCCATAAACCAGAAGCGGAACGTACTCCCTGGAGTGATCAGTTGAAGGGGTTGTGGGATCGCACCCGTGATCAGCAGTGATAATCAGAATATTATCTTTTCTCATCTTATTCAAAAGCTCTGGAAGTCTTTTGTCGAACTCCTCCAATCCCAGGGCAAAATCCTTATAATTATTCCTGTGTCCCCAGAGCATATCGAAATCAATCAAATTGATAAATATTAAGCCTCTCACATCCTTATCCATTACTTCTATCAATTTATCCATCCCGTCCATATTATTTTTAGTGTGGAGAGCCTCGGTTAGACCCCTCCCACCGAAAAGGTCGTCTATTTTACCTATTCCCACAACCTCAAATCCTTTTCTTTTCATTAAATCTAATATAGTATCCTCTGGTGGAGCCAGGGAGAAATCCCTTCTTCTCTCGGTGCGAATGAATTTTCCCTTCTCCCCGACAAAAGGTCTGGCAATCACCCGCGCAACACCATGCTCTCCGGAAAGAATCTCCCTTGCGATCCTGCACATCTGGTAAAGCTTGTGAACCGGAACCACATCCTCGTGGCAGGCAATCTGAAAAACGCTGTCAGCCGAAGTGTAAACAATAGGTTTTTTCGTTTTAATATGCTCCTCACCCAACTTTTTTATGACCTCGGTACCTGAGGCAGGCTTGTTCCATAATATCTTTCTTTTTATTCTTTTCTCGAATTCATTTATGATTTCCTTTGGAAAACCATTTGGATAAACCGGAAAAGGGTTTTCAGATACGACTCCTGCGATCTCCCAGTGTCCAATAGTGCTGTCCTTTCCACAGGATAACTCCGCCATCCTGCCAAAATTACAAGTCGGACTTTTAGTTTTAGGCACCCCAGGAATTTCTGTGATATTCCCCAGGCCCAGCTTTTGAAGATGGGGGAGAGAAAGTCCCCCTACTGCCCTGGCAGTGTTAACCACAGTATTCGAACCCTCGTCCTTATAAAGATGTGCATCAGGCAACTCCCCGATACCGCATGAATCCAAAATCAAAAGCACAGCTCTTTTAATATCCATAAGCTTTTTAATTTAACACTCCGTTTTAAAAATGTAAAGAGGATAATAACTTTCTTAACAAGAAAACTTGTTTAAGGCACTGGTAACACAGGTTATCTGCAACCTCTGTTGAAAAATTATTTCAATTAATAAATTAAGGAATATATAAAATCCAGATTCAGTTCTCGAAAATTAAAATCTTAAAAGTTATAACAAAAAAACCCCGCATTTGTACGGGGTTTCCTCGCAATATAAACTTTCGGTGCTTTTTCCCTATTTCTCTTTTTTCTCCGTCTTCTTTTTGCTTTTAGCCTTAGTTTCTTTAGGTTCTTTTTTAATTTCCTTTTTCTTGGGCTCCGAAGCCTTGGCCGTTTTTTTCGCACCCTTTTCCTTTTTCTCCTTCTCGGTTACCTTCACCGGCTTTTCCATTAAAAGCTCCAACACCGCCAGCTGGGCTCCATCGCCTTTGCGGGTTCCCAATTTAAGCACCCTGGTATAGCCACCGTTCCTTTTGGAAAATTCCGGTCCTATCTCGTCGAAAAGCTTTTTGACCAGAGTTCTTTGTCTTATGACATCGTAGGCCTGCCTTCTGGCATGGAGGTCGCCCTTTTTGGCTAAAGTGATAAGTTTATCCACCACCGGTTTTGCCGCCTTAGCCTTGGTAAGGGTGGTCCTGATCTGAATGTGGGTTAAAAGAGAAGCCGCCATGTTGCAGAGCATCGCCTTTCGGTGTTCCCTTGTCCTTCCCAGCTTTTTCACTCTTTTCCCGTGTCTCATTTTTCCTCACCGTGGTATGCGGTTTACTTTTTTTTCTCGGGTTCTTTATACTTGCTTACGTCCATTCCGAAATGCAGACCCAGATCCTCCAGAACCTGCTGAAGCTCGCTTAGAGATTTCCTTCCGAAGTTTCTGTATTTAAGCATCTCCGACTCGGTTTTGGTAACCAGCTCCTCTAAAGTTTGAATGTTCGCTGCTCTCAGACAATTGGAGGACCTCACCGAGAGCTCCAGTTCATCCACCCTCATCTTCAAAAGATTCCTGATCTTAAGGGTTTCCTCATCCACGACTTCCTCCTCAACCATCTCTATCTCCTTATCCATCTTTATGAAGACCTGAAGATGATCCTTCAGTATTCTGGAGGCAAAAGACAAAGCATCCTCTGGGATTATGCTTCCGTCAGTCCAGATCTCCAAAATCAACTTGTCGTAATCGGTTCGGTGTCCTACCCTGGTATTTTCCACCTCAAAATTAACCTTGGTAACCGGAGAAAACTGAGCATCCAAAAATATAGTACCCACCGGCGCCTCCGAGGTTTTGTTCAGCTCTGCTGGAACGTAGGCTCTTCCAGTGCCAATGTCGATCTCGAGATGAACCTTATCGGCATTTTCGGTTATATTGAGTATGTGCTGCTCCGGGTTTAAAATCTCGATATCCCCATCTGTTTTGATATCACCTGCTTTGAGTTCACCTGTTTTATCGCTTTCCAAAATCATGGTTTTGGGCTCGTCCCCCAAAAGTCTTAACCTGACATTTTTTATGTTCAGGACGATCTGGGTAATATCCTCATAAACCCCGGGAATGGTTGAGAACTCATGTAGGATACCATCGATCCTGACTGCCACCGGAGCGGCGCCCTGGATTGAGGATAAAAGTGTTCGCCTTAATGCATTACCCAGAGTTAGCCCAAATCCTCTTTCCAGAGGTTCGATGATAAACTTGGTGTATTTCTCAGAGATGGTCTCCTCGTTTATCACTACCTCCTTGGGCATCTCCATGCTTTTCCATTTCATAAAAAGCCAACCTCCTTAAAAAGAGGTGAATTTATTTAGAATATAGCTCCACAATTAATTGCTCCTGTGCTAAAACCGGTATGTCCGTTCTTTTGGGAACCTCCAGTAGTTCACCCTCCAGTTTAACCTTATCCAGCCTCAGGTATTGTATATCTACTCCCCGGCCCGCTTCCTTCAAACTGGCATGAATAACATCTAAATTCTTGCTTCCCTCTCGGACCGAGATGATCTCTTGTTGTTTCACCTGATAGGAGGGTATGTTAACTTTTTTCCCTTTCACCAGAAAGTGACCGTGTCTGACCAGCTGTCGAGCAGCCTTTCTGGAGGGAGCAAAGCCCAGCCGATATACCAGATTGTCAAGCCGACATTCCAGCATCTGCAGAAGGATCTCACCGGTGATACCTTTCCTTTTCTCCGCCTTTTCAAAATAACCGTGAAATTGCTTCTCCATTATTCCGTAAATCCTTTTAAGCTTCTGTTTCTCCCTTAGCTGAACTCCATAGCCTGAGATCTTTCTCCTGCTTGTCTGCCCATGTTCACCTGGAGCATAACTTCTTCTGTCATATGAGCATTTCTCAGAGAAACAACGGCTTCCCTTCAAAAAAAGCTTCTCCCCTTCCCTTCTGCAGATTTTGCACACAGGACCAGTGTATCTTGCCATTCATCACTCCTCAAGCTTTGATTTACTTGATTTAAAATCTCTCATCAGAATCTATATAAAAATTTATCTTTTTCACGGTGTCTTTTTCAATTCAAAATCCTCAAATAACCGATCGGTCGTCGAAAAAACAAAATATATCCTCCTATACCCTTCTCCTCTTTGGTGGACGACAGCCATTATGGGGAAGCGGAGTTACATCCTTTATTGCGGTTATCTCCAATCCAGTTGCCTGAAGGGATCTTATAGCTGCTTCCCGTCCCGAGCCCGGACCTTTTACGCATACCCTGACCTTTTTAACTCCTAAATCCAAAGCCTCCCTGGCCACAGCCTTGGCTGCAACCTGAGCAGCAAAGGGAGTGCTCTTTTTTGAACCTTTGAAGCCCAATTTACCAGCCGAGGACCATACCAGAACATTCCCCGTGGGGTCGGTTATGCTGATTATGGTGTTATTGAAAGTTGCTTGAATGAAAGCAATTCCTGACGGTTCGGCTTTTCTTGCTCTCTTTTTGACTTTCTTTTTTCCTTTTTCAACCAATTTACTCTCCTTCTATGATCCTGAGATTTACTACTTATGAGTTGGGCCGCCTGGTCTCTTTTTTGTTCCTATGGTTTTTTTTGGCCCTTTTCTGGTTCTGGAATTGGTTTTGGTTCTCTGTCCCCTGATCGGCAGACCTCGGCGGTGCCTCAAACCCCGATATGAGCCGATATCGATTAACCTTTTGATATCCATCGACACCTCTGACCTCAGAGTACCTTCAACTTTGTAATCGGATTCTATCTCAGATCGGAGTTTGGCTACATCCTCCTCCTTTAAACTCTTAACTCTGGTGTCGGGACTCACGCCAGTTTTTTGCAAGATCTTTTTGGCTGAGCTTTTTCCTATTCCATAAATATAGGTCAAACCCACCTCGATCCTCTTATCCTTGGGTAAATCGACTCCCGCTATTCTTGCCAAAACTCACCTCCTAATTACTTCTGCCTTTGCTTGTGTCTCGGGTTTTTGCAGATGACTCTGATTACTCCCTTTCTCTTGACTATCCTGCATTTCTCACAACGAACTTTCACCGATGATCTTACCTTCAATTTCATCACCTCTACTTATATCTATACACTATTCTTCCTCTGCTTAAATCATAAGGAGACAGCTCAACCGTTACCCTATCTCCAGGTAAAATTCTTATAAAATGCATTCTCATCTTGCCAGAGACGTGGGCTAAAACGACATGCCCGTTATCCAGTTCAACCTTAAACATAGCGTTGGGCAATGGTTCGATCACCTTTCCTTCCACCTGAATTGAATCCTCTTTGGCCATATCTCCTTTAAAAACTGACTCAGATCCTGGTTAATATCTCCGGCCCGTTTTTGGTAATGGTCACAGTATGTTCAAAATGAGCCGATAAGGACCTGTCTTTGGTAACCACAGTCCACCCATCCTCCATAGTCTCAATTTCACCACTTCCCATATTAACCATGGGCTCAATCGCCAGTACCATTCCTTCTCTCAACACCGGTCCCTCACCGGGCTGACCGAAGTTAGGTACCTGCGGCTCCTCGTGCATTTCCTTACCGATACCGTGACCTACCAGCTCTCTTACCACCTGAAAACCGGAAGCTTCAACATGGGACTGAATGGCAAAAGAGACATCCGAGAGGTTTTTCCCTTCCGAGCAAAACTCGATCCCTTTATAAAGAGAGTTACGTGTGACATCGATTAATCTTTGGGCTTGAGGGGATACTTCTCCCACCTTGAAGGTAAAAGCACCATCGGCGTAATAACCGTCTTTGTAAACACCTACATCCACCGAGATGATATCCCCGGATACCAGCCCTCGGTCATCTGGTATACCATGCACCACCTGCTCGTTTACAGAAACGCATATACTGGAAGGGAAGCCACGATAGCCTTTGAAGGCTGGAAGTGCGCCCCTTCCCCTGATAAAATCCTCTGCCAGGCTGTCCAGCTTTCTCGTTTTAATTCCTTCTTTTATGTTACGTTCTATCAATTCCAAGGTCTGAGCTAAAATCTTCCCATTTTCTCTGATTATCCCGATCTCCCTTTTGGACTTTAGAGTTATCATTTTCCCAAAACAGATATAATCCTTCGAGAAACCACATCCGCTTCAGCATCTCCGTTTATTATCTCTAACTTCCCTTGTTTCTTATAGTAGTTCTCAACCGGTTTAGTCTTTTCTCGATATACCTGAATTCGAGTGGCTATGGTCTCCTTATTATCATCAAACCTTCTGACTAATTTGTTTCCGCAAATATCACACAAAATATCGTCTTTGGGAGGATTGGTTTCGAGATTAAAAAACGCTCCACAAAAGGGACAAACCAGTCTTCCCTCCAATCTTTTTCTGGCTCTTTTCTCAGATATATCCAACTTTATAGCACAATCGAGTTCTGTTCCAAGCTTTTGAAATATAAGATCCAGATCCTCAGCCTGTTTCAAAGTTCTGGGAAAACCATCCAAAACGAAACCGGAGGACCTTTTCTGTTCCTTGATCTTCTCCTCAATAAAATCGAGTAGGATTTTATCCGGAACCAAATCTCCTTTTTCCATGAACTCCTTTGTTCTTTTTCCCAGTTCGGTCTTTTTTTTCATCGCCTCTCTCAAAAGGTCGCCGGTGTTAATAGTTCTTAGTCCCAACCTATTTTTCAAAAAGTCAGCCTGTGTCCCTTTTCCGGATCCAGGGATCCCCAGTAAGACCACATTCAATTAAAATCTCACCTTTATTTTCCCCTTTTTCATAAATCCCTGATAATGCCTCATCATCAGATGTGATTCTATCTGCTGCAGAGTGTCCAGGGCAACTCCCACTATGATCAAAAGCCCGGTTCCTCCGAAATAGAACTGGACGTTCATTGAGCTCATCATGAAATACGGAAGTATAGCTATCAGGGCAAAAAATATAGCTCCGGGCAAGGTTATTCTGGTCAAAACCTTATCTATGTATTCGGAGGTTCTCTTTCCCGGTCTTATCCCCGGAATAAATCCTCCGTATTTCCTCATGTTATCAGCCAGATCAACTGGGTTAAACACAATGGCAGTATAAAAGTAGGCGAAGAATATTATTAAAAGCCCGTAGATCAAAGAATAAAGCAAACTACCGGGACGGAAATTCACGGAGAATGACTGCATGAATTCCGAATTGGGGAAAAATGAAGCCAGGGTACTGGGAGCAAACATTATCGATTGAGCGAAGATTATCGGGATAATTCCAGCGGTATTAACCGAGAGGGGAATGTGGGTGCTCTGGCCCCCGTACATCTTTCTCCCGATCACCCTTTTGGCATATTGAACCGGGATCTTTCTCTGAGCTCGGGTAACCAGAACTATAGCTGCGATCGCCGACACCATCACCCCAATGAGAACAAGCTCCTGCATCAGGTATCTCTCTCCTCGCATGAGCCTGAAGAACTCCTCAATAAGTCCCGAGGGCAATCGGGCAATTATTCCGATCATTATGATAAGGGAGATTCCATTTCCGATCCCTTTCTCGGTTATCTGCTCTCCCAGCCACATGATGAAGATGGTTCCCGAGGTAAAGGTGATCATGGTCAAAAGTTTAAATCCTACCCCGGGATTGGAAACCACATATCTTCCCCCCACATTCAGGCTCTCCAAAAACACCGCAGTGGCCAGAGATTGAACAGCAGCGATAAGCACCGTTCCGTATCTGGTATACTGGGTGATCTTTCTTCTTCCCTCTTCTCCTTCCTTCTGTAACTTCTGGAAATAGGGAACCACTGCTCCCAAAAGCTGCATAATGATCGAAGCTGAGATATAGGGCATGATGCCCAAAGAGAAAATGGTTGCCTTTCCGAAAGCACCTCCCACGAACATATCAAAAAGTCCAAACAAAGAACCCCTGGCACCTCTGAAGAACTCCGCCATAACCGTAACATCAACTCCGGGAGTGGGAATGTGACCTCCGATTCGGTATACCACCAACAATCCCAGGGTGAAAAATATTCTTTTCCTGAGTTCAGGAATTTTGAATATGTTCTTGATTGTATCGATCATTTTAACACCTCTGCCTTGCCGCCGGAGGCCTCGATCTTCTCCTTAGCCTTTTTACTAAAAGCATTGGCAAAAACTGTCAAAGGGGAGGAAAGCTCTCCTTCTCCCAAGATCTTCACCGGCTCTTTCCCCTTCTTTATCAATCCCAAATTTTTCAGGACCTCGGGAGTAATCGGCTCCTCCTTTTTACATTTGGACAGAGAGCTCATATTGACTATCTGGTATTCTTTTTTGAATATGTTAGTAAATCCTCTTTTAGGCACTCTTCTTTGTAAAGGCATCTGACCGCCTTCAAACCATGGTCTTTTTTTGGCACCGGACCTGGACATCTGTCCTTTGTGCCCTCGGGTAGAGGTCTTGCCGTGGCCCGAGCCCGGTCCCCGGCCAACTCTCTTTTTTCTTTTATCCCTTCCTTTTATCCTTTTCAATTTGCCCAGGCTCAAAAGATCGGATGGTAATTTTTTAGATTCTTCCAATTCCTGCTCCTTTTCCTATATCTCTTCCACTTTTAGAAGATGCCTTACCTTTTCTATCATTCCCCTTATCTGGGGATTATCTTTTTTAACCACGGTTTGATAAAGCCTTTTTATGCCCAGAGCCTTGATGGTATCCCTCTGACTTTTATTGTATCCGATAAAACTTTTTATCTGAGTTATCTTCAAATCACGGTTCATAAAGGAGTACCTCAATCTGTTTTTTCCCTTTCCTGATTCAGCTCCACGATCCTTTTGAGCTCCAGAAGACCACCCATGGTAGCCTTAACCACGTTATGAGGATTGCGCGATCCCAGTGCTTTGGTGAGGACATCCTGCACTCCAACTGCTTCAAGCACCGCTCTTACCGGGCCACCAGCAATAACCCCTGTTCCGGGCGAGGCAGGCTTCAAAATCACCGAGGTGGCGCCGAACCTTCCGATAACCTGATAGGGTAAGGTTCCATCCACTAAAGGTACCCTGACCATATTCCTCTTAGCGGATTCGGTTGCCTTGGTGATCGCACTCGATACCTCTGATGCTTTTCCCAGTCCAACACCCACCTTTCCCTTCCTGTCACCGGCAGCTACTAAAGCGGTGAAATTGAACCTGCGGCCTCCTTTAACCACCTTGGCCACTCGATTAATCTTGATTACCCTTTCCTCTAATTCCAACTGCTCTCTTTCGATCTCAGCCAATTATCACCTCTTACTAATTTAAAATTTCAATCCTCCCTCCCTTGCTCCTTCCGCAAGGGAACGAATCCTCCCGTGATATCTGTATCTATTTCTGTCAAAGACCACCAAGATGATTCCTTTTTCCTTTGCCAGCTTAGCAACATAATTACCCACGGTTTTACTTATCTGGGTTTTGTTTTGTTTATCATTCAAGCTCTTTCTGATCTCCGGGCTCAGGCTGGATGCCCCTAAAAGGGTACTCTGCTCCTCGTCGTCGATCAACTGGGCATAGATGTGATTAAGACTTTTATACACGGTCAGCCTGGGCTTCAGGCTATTCCCTTTTACTTTTTCCCTGACCCTTTTTTTCCTTTTTTCCGAAAGCTCTTCTTTTCTCTTTTTTTTGTCTCTCATATTATTATGTAGCTGTTTTGCCAGCTTTTCTCCTCACCACCTCGTCTTCATATTTTATCCCTTTACCCCGATAGGGTTCCGGAGGTCTAAAGGACCTAATCTTGGCTGCCACCATCCCTACTAACTCTTTGTCTATTCCGGATACAACAATCTTGGTGGGATTCTCAACCTTAATCTGTATCCCCTGGGGGGGTGAAAATACAATCGGATGAGAATAACCCACGCTCAGGTTAAGAAGCTTACCAGTGGATTCGGCCTTGTATCCAATCCCGCTTAAGGTCAAGGTCTTTTTAAACTCTGAAATTACACCGGTGATCATATTGGCGATGAGCATTCTCGAGAGGCCATGAAGGGATCTATGAAATTTAGAATTGGATGATCTTTCAACCACAATCTGGTTATCCTCCATCCTCACCTGAATAGCCGGATGGATCGCCCGGAACAAACTTCCCTTAGGCCCAGTTACCACTACCTGGTTGTTCGGCTTTATCTCCACCTTTACCTCTTCGGGCATAGGAATCGGTTTTTTCCCAACTCTGGACAATTCTTTCTCCTTTTTACCAAACTCTAAACAGAACCTCTCCTCCAACCTTTGCCTTTTTAGCCTCCTGATCGGTTAAAATTCCTCTGGAGGTTGAGAGAAGGGTTACTCCGAGCTTACGGGACAGCTGCCCTAGATCCTGGTGTTTAACATAGATCCTTAAACTTGGTTTTGAGATCCTTTCCATCCCCGTGATCATGCTCTGAATCTGTTTGTCGTATCTCAGGTAAATCCTTAAAAGATTTTGTTTATTATCCTCAACCTCCACGAAATTGGCTATATATTTGTTTTGGTGAAGGATTCGAGCTATCTCTTTTTTCAATTTAGAACCGGGTATATCAACTTGCTTATGCTTAGCTCCGCAGGCATTCCTTATGCGAGTTAACATGTCTGCTATTGGATCGGTCACGCTCACTTTATTTTCTCCTCATAAAGATGAATTAAAAGCACCTACCAGCTGGCCTTAACCACTCCGGGAATCTGACCAGCCAGAGCTAGCTCACGAAAGCATATCCTGCAAAGTCCAAAACGACGCATATATCCTCGCGGTCTTCCGCATCGCCTACAGCGGTTGTACTTTCTAACGTTAAACTTAGGCTTTTTTTTCGATTTCTCAACAAGACACTTTTTAGCCAATTTTACTCCTTTCCTGTCCCCGTGTTTTATCCTCTGAAAGGCATACCCAAAACCTTAAGAAGTTCATAGGCTTCCTCGTCCGTTTTAGCAGTGGTGATTATGGAGATGTTCATACCTCTGATTTTCTGAACCTTGTCGTAATCGATTTCCGGAAAGATTATCTGCTCTTTTATCCCCAGAGTATAATTTCCCCTGCCATCGAAGGATTTTGGGGACAGCCCCCTGAAATCTCTGACTCGAGGGATGGTAATGTTTACCAATCTGTCGTAAAACTCATACATCCTGTTTTTTCTCAAAGTAACCATACAGCCGATAGCTGCTCCAGCCTTCAACTTAAAATTGGAAATGGATTTCTTAGCTCTCTTCACTATGGGCTTCTGTCCAGTTATCAAGGATAATTCATCCACAGCAGCATCTAAAAGCTTGATATTCTGGATTGCCTCCCCTACTCCGATATTAATTACTATTTTATCCAGGGAAGGGACCTCCATTACGTTTTTGTAACCGAATTTCTTCATCAGTCCCGGTACTACTTCTTTTCTGTACAATTCCTTAAGCCTGGCCATATCAGATAATCTCACCACATTTCCTGCAGATTCTCACCTTTGCCTTCCCCTCACCGCCCTCGCTTTCGATGATCTTAAAGCTCGGTCTGGTCGGGGATGAACATTTGGTACAATATAATATCAAATTCGACAAATTCACCGATCCCTCTTTTTCGATGATGCCACCCTTTTGGTTTCTGGAGCTGGGCCGGGTATGTCTTTTTATAAAATTCACCCCCTCAACCACCGCCCTGCTCTTATCGGGAAAAACCTTAAGAATCTTTCCCATCCTACCTCGATCGTCACCTGAGACAACTAAAACCGTGTCACCTTTCTTAAGCTTCATTTAGATCCACCTCTTAACCTATCAGATTACCTCCGGTGCCAGAGAGATTATCTTCATGAATTCTTTCTCCCTGAGCTCACGGGCAACTGGTCCGAAAATCCTTGTCCCTTTAGGTTCGCCTAACTCATCAATTATCACCGCTGCGTTGTCGGAAAACCTTATGTATGAACCATCCTTTCTTTTGGTCTCCTTAGTAGTTCGAACAACAACCGCCTTGCAGATATCAGATTTTTTAACCAATCCACCAGGAATGGCATCTTTTATAGCAACCACTATAATATCCCCTATTCTTGCATACCTTTTCCTGGTGCCACCCAAGATCCTAAAGCATTGAGCCCTTCTTGCTCCGGTATTATCCGCCACATTTAGATTTGAATACTCCTGAATCATCTCCTTCTCCTCTATTCAGTCTTTCCTTCCAACTTCTCAACCAGCCTCCACCTCTTGAGCTTAGACAACGGCTTGGTCTCAGCAACCCGTACCAGATCTCCTGGGATACATCGGTTTTCCTCATCATGAGCATAAAGCTTGGATGTCTTTTTAACCGTCTTCTTATATTTAGGATGTCTAAAAAGCCTCTCCACCTCAACCACAATGGTCTTTTGCATCTTGGTTGATACTACCCTTCCAACCCTGATCTTCATTTTTCCTCTTTTATCCATACGCTATTCCTTTTTTTCCTCCCGGGCATTCACCAAAGGTCTGATTTTTAGCTGATCCTCTCTTAGAATGGTTTTAATCTTTGCGATCTCACGTCTTAAGGTTCTGAGCCGTAAAGGATTGTCCAGCTCCTTGAGCTTTTTCTGCAATCTCAGGTTGAAAAGCTCCTCCTCGATTTCCAATCTTTTCTGAACAATCTCTTCTTTTGTCAGCTCTCGTAACTGGCTGGATTTCACCTTAACCTCCAAAGACATCTTTTCTGGTTACCATTTTAGTGCGGATAGGGAGTTTATGAGAAGCTAAAGTAAGCGCTCGCTTGGCAATGTTAGGTGTAACTCCCTCCAGCTCAAAAAGTATCCTTCCCGGTTTAACCACGGCCACCCAGTACTCTGGTGCACCCTTACCCTTACCCATTCTGGTCTCCGCGGGCTTTACCGTGACCGGTTTGTCGGGGAAAATGCGAATCCACACTTTACCACCCCTTTTTATATACCTGGTTAAAGCTACCCTGGCAGCCTCTATCTGTTTGTTGGTCAGCCAGGCAGGCTCCAAAGCCTTTAAACCGTATTCTCCGAAATCTATCTCCGATCCCCGGATAGCTTTGCCCTTTCGTCTACCTCTCTGTTGTTTTCTGTATTTGATCCTTTTGGGCATCAACATCTGGTATTTCTCCTTTTAGGACCTCATCTTTCCTTTTTTAGCTCCCGAGCTTTCCCGGGAAGCTCCTTCCTTTAACTCCTCACCCAAGAACACGCCCCGACCCAAGATCTCACCCTTGAAGATCCACAACTTGACCCCAATGGTTCCATAGGTAGTATGAGCAGTGGCAGTGGCATAATCTATGTCTGCACGGAGGGTATGAAGTGGAACCCTACCCTCCATATACTTCTCTGCTCTGGCAATCTCCGCTCCGGCCAACCTCCCCTTACATACTATCTTGATCCCCTCCGCCCCCAATTTCCTGGCAGAGGCAATAGCCTTCTTCATCGCCCGCCTGAAGGAAATCCTTCCCTCGAGTTGACGGGCTATACTCTCAGCCACCAGCTTGGAGGAAAGCTCCGGCCTTTTGACCTCAATTATATTAAGGTTGATCTCCTTTTTAACGATGAACTGAAGCTCCTCTTTGAGCTTATCCACCTCAGCTCCTTTTCTGCCAATCACTATTCCGGGCCTGGCGGTGTATATATCTATGGTCACCTTCTTGGGAGCTCTGAAGATCTCCAAGTTGGCAATTCCCGCATGTTCCAATCTGGTGTTGACGTACTTCCTGATCATCAAATCCTCTTGCAAAAGATCAGGG
>LJUW01000059.1 GCA_001304315.1 candidate division Zixibacteria bacterium SM23_73_2
CGGTGTGAAGCGAGTCCCCCCGGGATAGCTCAGCCAGACCGCAGAAAGCATCCATATCTCCCTTTTTTATATGAACCTTCTCTTTGGCAAAGCCTTTTTCTTGGTCTGCGAAATACTCCAGGGTATCGGCGGTGACCACGATGGTTGACTCCGGTTTTTCAGGATAGATCTCCAGTTGAGGGGATTGGGTGAACAGAGCGTATTTTTTCTCTCTTTGGTATTCACCTCTTTGTCCGGTTATGAGCACCTGTTCTTCTTTGCTCCAGAGCCTGACATTCTGTTCAGCAACTATTTTTTTTCTTCTCTGGTAATAGGTTAATCTCAGGGATGAAAGGCTGATGTCCTCGTCGGCGATTTCAACCCTTCCCAAAAATACTATCTGTTCTGCGGTTTTGTACCATATGGCCCGGTCGGAGCTTAAATAAACATTTCCATGTTTGAACTGGACATCCCCGAAAAGGCTTATTATCACGTTATCCTCTTCCAAGTTCCAGTAGGAGCTGTCCGCATGCAGAAGCTCGATTACATCCTCTTTTTCCTGGGCATATCCTTGTTGGTTAAAAGCGAATGCAATAGCGAGACTTAGGGCAAGAAGGTAAAGGATTTTTTTAAGGATATTCCCGAGCATAATATTCACTAACCCATTTTGTAAGTATCGGCAATTCTTTTTAAAATAAGAAAAAGAGAGGTATAGGTCAAGGGGATTGAATGTTCTTATCGTTTTTAATTTCTTTTTTCAAACCAGATGAAAAGATAAAACTTTTGCAATTACATCAATAGAAAATAAAAATTGAAAATGAAAAATTTAAAATTAAAATTTAAAAATAAAAATTAAACCCTACCCTCCCAATCGAAGACAGGATATTTTTTGTTGTGTTAGAACCTCTGCGCTAATAGTGGATCTAACTTCAATGGGAATTCTGATAATTTTAAAAAAATATAATTCTTGGTGTAACTTTAATCTCAGAGAAAAAAAGCGACTTCATAAAGTAAAAGGAGGTCGAGTCAGGGGATGGCCCAACCTCCTTTTTTCAGCGCGGAGGTTCTTTTTGTAAGACTATTCGAAGTATCTCGTCCTTCTCATAAATAATACGTAAATAATTTTATTCATTGGAAATTTCATTTAATTTTTTGGCTGTACCACGTTTTGTCCGAGGAACGCATTGGGGCATAGATTCATTGGATGGTTTGTTTGAATCAGTTTTATAAGAATTTAAGTGTAATAAGTTGAACTCCTCGCGTAAACAGTTGAATGGGGAATCAAAAATTTAATTGTTGCTTTTTATATCTGCCCCATATTTTTAAAGGATAGATTAACTGAGGTTATTTAAGATCGAAATTTTTCCGCATCAACTCCTTTATCTTAATCACATCACCGACCATTAACCTGTCCTTTTCCAGCTTCTCTACTTTTTGCCTTATTCTCTGGAAGATTTTCTTAGTTCCAGCTCCGGGTGAAAGAGGTGCTCTAAAATCTATTCCCTGAGAGGCAGCTAAAAACTCCAAAGCCAGAACATCCTCGACATTGTTTATTATCTCTCTGGCTTTACGGGCGGATATGGTTCCCATGGAGACGTGATCTTCCTGATTTATAGAGGTGGGAATCGAATCCACTGATGCGGGATGAGCTAAAACTTTATTTTCTGAAACCAGAGCAGCAGCTGCGGTTTGAGCCATCATAAATCCCGAGTTTATGCCCGGATTCTGAACGATAAATGAAGGGAGGCCTGAGATGTTGGAATCGCAGAGTGCTGCTATTCTTCTTTCCGAGATACTGGCTAACTCTGAGACAGCTATTCCCAGAAAATCTAAAGCCAGGGCAACAGGTTCGCCGTGGAAATTACCTCCTGAGATAACCTCTTTCTGCTCAGGGAAAATCAGGGGATTATCGGTCGCAGAATTTATCTCCGTTTCGAGAACTTTCCTGACATATCGCAGTGCATCCCTGACTGCCCCGTGAACCTGGGGCATGCATCTGAAAGAGTAGGGATCCTGAACTCTGGGGCAGTCTTTATGAGATTCCCTTATCCGGGAATTTCTCATAAGCTCTCTTAGATTTTTGGCTGATTCTTCCTGACCCTTGTGTCTTCTCACCTTTTGTATCTTTTCATCGAAAGGAGCAGGAGTACACAAGGAAGCCTCAGCTGATAAAGCGCCTGCCATATCAGCTTGCTGGGCTAACCTTTCAGCTTTAAGAAGGGCTAATGCTCCGATGGCGGTCATCACTTGAGTTCCGTTGATTAAAGCCAGACCCTCTTTTGCTGAGAGTTTCTGGGGTTTGATCTTTGCTCTGTTTAATGCATTTTTACCGGTTAAAAGCCTGTCCTGGTAAAATGCCCAGCCCTCACCGATCAAAACCAGTCCAATAAAAGCCAAAGGAGTCAAATCTCCTGAAGCTCCAACCGAGCCTTTTTCAGGGATCAGGGGACAAACATTTTTATTAATCATATCAACCAAAGTCTGGATTAGCTCCAACCTCACCCCGGAGTATCCCTTTGCCAGGACATTTGCCCTTAGAAGCATTATGGCTCGAACTTCCTCCTCGGAGAAAACAGGGCCGACTGATAAGGCATGGGATAATATTAAATTTCTTTGAAGTTTCTCAATATCCTTTTTACCGATTCTTTCCCTGCAGAGCTTGCCAAAACCGGTGTTTATCCCGTAAACTATCTTTTTTGATTGAACCAGCTTTTCTGTGAATTTCCGGCACCTGTTGATTTTGGGATATGCTTTTTTAGATACAGCCACCGAAACCATTCCCTCTGTGACATCAAAAATATCCTCAAGTTTGAGCGAATCACCATCGATTAGAATCTTTTTCATTTTATATCTCCAATCATAAAGAAAATACCATCAGGTGAAAATTTCTTTTTAAAGTCAAAAAATGATCTTCCCTTAATTGGAAATATATAATAAAAACGATTTTTAACAAGATGGATTTTCAATTATAATGGTATATCAAGCTTTAGCTTGATTAATATTACAATGAATATTCCTTATACATTTAGGTATGCTCCAAATCAATTAAAAGATTTTATCTTTAAAATTTTTTAATTTACCCAGATTCTCTATTCCTGAGAATTTGCATTTTTGAGTGGCGGTGAAATTTGCGATCTCAAATGCCTTTTGTGGCTTTTTCCCGTTTAGATAACTCAATATAAAAGCTGCTGAGAAGACGTCTCCGCAGCCGGTTGTGTCTTTTACTTTCTTTATTTTAGGCACTTTAATTCTTTTAATCCCCACTTCGTTTTTTTCTCTGTAGATAAAATATCCGCTTTTTTCACCCCTGGTTACCAGAACGAATCTCACTCCCAGATTCAGAATCTCTGATCCAAAATCTTTGATCTCATTTAATGTTTTTAACCTTTTTTTTGCCAGGGTCAAAAACTCAAAGAAGTTCATCTGAAGGATCTCTGTCTGGGAGACCCATTCTTTCCATCGGGGCGGAGCGCGGAGAAATCTTTGTCCGTTCTTTTTAATTCCCAGGGTGAGGCTATGCAGGTCGGTATAGATTAAAGCGTTTGAGTCTTTTCTTAATCTTTTTAAAGTTGCCAAGCTCAGATCAAAGCCGGAAATGAAATTTACCAGTAGCACATCCGATTTCAAGAAGGGCTTGATCTTTTGAAAGGTGAGTTCGGGAACTGAGTTTTTTAAAATCTCCTTTCTATCCCCGGTTTTGTCATAATATAAAAAGGCGTGGTTGTTTTTATTTTTTACCTTGGTGATTCCAGAGGGATTCACATTTGTCAAACTTTTAACATGACCTTTAACCTCCGGGAAAACGTCATATCCTAAATTGCATACCGGAAAAAGTTTTGCTTTTTCACCACCCAGATATGAGAGGGATAAGATGTTAAATAGAATTCCTCCGAAGCTTTTAATTGTTTTTTTGTCAGGGAGTATTATAGTATCTTTATTGATTGTTCCGATAATGGTTATATTCACTTTTTTCATTTTCGCTGAAAGACAAAATGTAGGGAAGACCCTTACCTGCACAATCAGAGTGGTCTTCCAATAGGGTGCGGGAGGGAATCCCGCAGAAACGGGATTTCGCTTTGCTCAACAAGCCCCTCCCCTACATATTACTTGCATATATTGGAATAATGTTTTATGCTTTGATATCAACCTTTTATCAACTCCGAAACTGCCTGGAATACCTCCTCTGTGGTTATATCCTTCATACACTTAAAATGTTTCTCCGGGCATTTTCTCTTTCCGTGTATTCCGCAGGGTCTACAGGGAAGCTTTTTTTGGATAATGGTGTGATCGTTTCCGTATGGGCCGAAACCGAAATAGGGAATGGTTGAGCCGAAGATCGCAACGGTGGGGGTTTTTGTAGCTGAGGCGATGTGAACCGGTGCGCTATCATTGGACAGAAGCACTTTCGATTTTGAGATGATAACAGCCGACTGCAAAACAGTTGTTTTTCCTGCAGCAATCACCGGTCTTTTTTTCATCATGGCAGAAATTTCTTGACATAGTTGTTTGTCCTCAGCTCCTCCCACCAGGATTATCTTTGCCTTCTCTTTTTCTATCAAAAGATCAGCTACTTGAGCGAATCTCTGAGCAAGCCATCTTTTTGTTTCCCATACTGAGCCTGGTGCGATGGCGATGATTTTTTCTTTTTCATCAACTTTTGAATCTTTTAAAAATCTCCGAACGAAAAGAATATCTTCATCAGAAGGGTAAAGTTCGGGAGATAGGTTTGGGATTTCAAAGTTTAATTGCTTAATGTTTAACGGTTCAATGTTCAATGGTTTAAGGATCAATGGTTTCAATAGGGTGAGGTTGCGCTCGATTTCGTGAATTGAGGAGTTGTATTTGATTTTTTCGGTAAAAAAAATTGAGCCATCGGATTTGTCGAAACCAATTCTTCGGGGAATTTTCGAAAGGTAAGCTAAAAGAGCGCTCCTCAGGGAGCGATGGGGGAAAAGTGCTAAATCGAAATTCCTTTGTCTTAGTTTCTTTAGCAGATGGAGAAAATCCTTTGACTTTTTTTCTTCACCCTTTTTGTCATAGACTATTATCTCATCAAGATAAGGATTGTCAGAAAAGACCTCTTTGGTCTGGGGAATTAAAAGAAAGGATATTTTAGCATCCGGGAATAACTTCCTTGTGGCTTTGACCAGAGGAGTGGTCAAAATCACGTCACCTAAGAAGGCGGTCTGGATTATCAGGATTTTATGCATCAATAAAATTCAAATATTAAAATTAAAAATTAGAAATTAATGTTTTTCACTTTTTAATTTTAAAATGCTGGAGCCAAATATATTGGATAATTCTTTTGTTTCTTTTAGTAGAGAGTTAATAATTTCTTTATCTCCCTTACCGCTATCCCTTAATAATCCTAACCAGAATTTGGTCTCGTTCGAGGATTTGAGAGCGTGATTCAAGTAATTGGTAAAATCTTTTTTCGAGCTTCCCGCTTGGGCTTCAATTATATTTGCTCCAATGCTTGTGGAACTTCTCAGTAGCTGATCTCCCAAAATATTAGTAGTTCCTTCATAAGGCAATGAATCCAGAAATTTTATTACGCTTAGTGCAAATTTATATGCCCTCTGTTTTATGTCCAATTTTGAATTTTTCATTTTAAATTTTGAATTATTCCCCGGTTGTGCTTTTCCAGCGTCGGTGAAGCCAGTACCAGTGATCCGGATATTTTTTCACATATTCTTCTAAAAGGGAAGTATAAGCCTGAGTTAATCTATTTATGTCTTTCTCCCTATCGTCGGTTTTTTCCCCCGTCTCTATTTTGCGGATTATGACTTTCTGCTTTCCGTTATTTTCCCTTATCATAAAGCCCATTATCATAGGAGAGCCAGTCTTAAGGGAAAATGCAGCGGGACCCTTAGGTGTGGATGCGGGATAGCCGAAGAAGCTAATTACAGTACCATCCCTTCCTGCATCCTGGTCAGAGAGCATGGCGATTAACCTGTTTTGACGCAGTGCCTTTATCACTCCCCTGGTTGCCGCGCCCATCTTTATTATCCCGATGCCCATCATCTCCCGGTGGCGATTCATCAGGTTGTCCACCATGAGATTGTGCTGTTCCCCGACCAAAAAATCGACAGGATAATCTCTCTGTCTTAAAGCAGCGCCCATAAGCTCCCAGCTTCCGAAATGCCCGGATACCATAACTGCACCCTTTTTATTTTTCAGGGCGTAATCCAGATGCTCCTGACCACGGATCTCAACTAATTCGGATATCCTCTCTTTGTTCAATTTGGGGAAAAGGATGTATTCAGCTAAGGATTTCCCTATGTTTCTGTAGGCTGACCTGGCAATCTTTTTTAAGCTTTTTTTGTCTTTATTCTTAAAACATCGGGAGAGGTTTCTCAAGGTTATCTTTTTCCTTTTGGGGATTAAAATATAGGTTATATCCCCGATCAAAGAACCTAAAAATACGCTTGTCCGGTAGGGGAGAAGGTTTAAAAAAAATCTCAAAGATAAAACTAAAAGATATTCGAGTTTATACCTGAATTTTTTACCGCTCATCTGTTAAAAGGTCCTCATCCTCTTTTTCCCATCTTTTCAAGATTTTCTTCGTTTTTCTTTTTTTCATAACATATATAAGGACAATCAAAAATGCAAGACCCAACCATAACAAAAAGGTGTCACCTAAAAGAGCGATGAACTGGTATCTTTTTTTGAGATAATCCTCAAACTCTTTCTGAAAACCTGAGAAGTCCGATCCGGTGGTTGACATAAAGGCGGAGTCTAAGTTTTTATCCTCTCCAATATGGTCAACCAAGCGGTTGAAGTTCTCCTCTCCGTACTCGGATAGAAAATAGGAGACCGCTAAAAAACTTTCGGTGTAAGCTAATTCCGCCTTGCTCCTTTTGAAGGTATTGAGCCTCTCGATCTGAGAAAGGGAGACCAAAGAACCGGTCAGGATAGCCTTTGCCACAGCGATGTCCTGACCTATCCTCCACTCCTTTGATTTCTGCATGGCAAAGCCCTCATCCACCCAGCGGGGGAGATTTTTGTATTTTGCCTTTTTGTTCAAAAAAAGATGGGCTAACTCGTGGGAGAGAATCTCGGATAGGGATTTGTTGTAGGTGAATTTATTAGGAGATTTGACAACTATCAGGTTTTTCTGAGGATAGGCAAATCCTATTCCCCAGTCAGGGAAAGTACCTCCACTCTTGGATAAAAACTCTTTCTCATTATCGGCTACGATGACCTCGATTTTCTCTTCGAAGCTTTCCTGAAGAGAGAAGGAGATATCCTGATAGGAGGATTTTAAAATGGATTCGACCTTCAAGGTGAGTTCGGGATCAGAGCAACGAATTTCAAATCGTGATTCTGCTTTTGAGGTAAATGAAAAAGTTAAAATTAGAAAGGAAAAAATCAAAAATTTTCTCATGGGAAACGAGTTTTTTCAGTTTGGTCGAATTCAGGTTATTTACATGCAAACTTTTTCTGAGTAATGATTTTATTTCTTCTCCAATAGATTTTTCAGAAAGTTTTTTGCTTTATCCTCAAGCTCTTTTTTTAATTTCTCATCCTTGATTTTTACTTTTTCTTCAAAGCGCTTTTGAGCTCTTGAGGTATCCAAGGTGAACTTGGGAGAAGAAGCCTGACCGGTTATGGCGATGTCCAAAACCAGCCTTTCTTTTTCATCCTTGAGAAGTTCTTTGATATCGCCCAAAAGGTCGAATCTTTTCGCCAGTTTTTGAGAAAGATAGAGGGTCAGGTCATAATCCAAAAATCCATCCAAGGTTATATACCCTGAGAGCTCGCAGTCAAAATCTTTTGCCTGAAGGGAAAAATCATCAAAGTGAAGTTTGCCCTCCTCGATTCTAAAGGAGTTCTTTAAGGTTTTTATATTTTGATCTTTTAGCTCATCTATTTTAAAGTGTTCTGATAAGAGGTTTAACATCTTCAGATTTTTAAATTTCCCTTCGGTTATTTTAGCATTTCCAGAACCTTTGAGGGAGTTTTTTATCTGGTCAACTGTGTTTCCTTTGCCTGAGAATGAGGCTATCAGGTTTAGTTTTCCGAAAAGATTTTTTTTGACCGGGGTGAACCTGGACAGAAAATCATTTGCTTCCAGGTTAGCGGTGGATACCTCGAAATTGAAAATGACATGTTCAGGGTCATTTAGATCCGCAATCGCTTTTCCTCCCAGGTTTCCGGTGTAAACATCTGAGACGAAATTATCGATCCTCAAAATTCCATCGGTCAGGTTGATGTTGAAAGCTGAATTAGAGAATTCTACCTCTCTGAACAGAAGCTTCTGAACATTCACCTGACCGGAGAGATTCAAATAGGGAAGGGGGATAGTGTCGGTGGTTTCAACTCGTTCGGGTTTTTGTTCCTTTTTATCCGGAGGAAATATCTGGTCCAGATCCAGATAGGGAGAGGAGAGGGTAAACTCTAAAAGTGGTAAGGTGTCGATTTTTTTAAAAACAATCGGTAAAATATTTTCAATCTTCCCATCCATGCTAAAGGAGGATTTACCCAGGGAGGCAAAAAGATTGGTGATCCTTAAGTCCTTTTGAACCAGGTTCAGCTCACCGTTTAAATCACTTATGGGAACGCCTAAAGATGGAAGTGAGGCTTTTATTTTTCTTAAGTTGATTTTGCCCGAGAGCTTTGCTTCATCCATTTTCTTCAGCCTCCCATAAGCTCTAAAATCTATATCAACCGAG
Organism: candidate division Zixibacteria bacterium SM23_73_2; assembly: GCA_001304315.1. GTDB lineage: Bacteria > Zixibacteria > MSB-5A5 > MSB-5A5 > SM23-73-2 > SM23-73-2. The sequence continues at coordinate 8,655 of LJUW01000059.1, forward strand.
CCTTCGAATTCAGTTCCCTGGGGAATGCTTTTCAGCTTTTCAAGAAGGGATAAATTGATCTTTGTCTTTAAATCCACGGAGAGATTAGGGTCTTTGTAATTATCCACCACGCTTTTTATTTCAACAGGAGAATCCTCAAGCTTGGCCTGGGAGGAGAAAAAGCTTGCGCTTTTGGAATCGAAGTTTATCTCCCCGTAGGGCATTTTAAAGGGGAAAGGATAGTCCGGTGATTCAAGTTTTATGTCCCGGAATGTTACCTGGCCTTTTATCTGGGGAAAAGGCTCAAGTTTGGGCTCACCTTTAAAGGTTGCCGATATTTTCACTTCGCCCTGGGATTTCAGTTTTTCCATAAAGGTGGTGTCCTCAAAGGGGACCGAAGCTAAAAGCTCTGGGAGGGATATCTTTTCAGAGAAAAGATCAAGATAAAGGATCGGGTTTTTAGAGAAATTTTCTATCTTTCCGGTTATATCAATTTCCACCTTGCCCAGGGTCGTTTTAAGTTTTTTAATGGTAACCGAATCGCCAGGGAAATTCATCTTGAGATCATGCTCAAGATTGAGATAAAATTCTGGTATCTGCTTTTTTAAACCGGGAAGATTTAAATCTATACTTTTTATCTCGATTTTACCTTCAGCATATCCGTTTTCGACCTTAGGGTCAAAAGATAACTTTGCTTTTTGCTCGATTTTATCCAGGATGATTTTGGATCCTGCGGACTGGTCAAAATACTCTATTTTCCCTTCCTTTATCTCCATCATCTCAAATACAATAGGGGGGAGGGTGAATTCCTCTTCCTCTTTGACTAAATCATCTATATTTAGAGTTCCTTCTTTATTTTTATTCAAAAATATAGTTGGTTTCTCCAGTATGATCTTTTTGACTTCTAATCTTTTCCACAGCAGAGGAAAGAATTTTACCCGGATTAGAAGATGCTCCAGGGTTAAAAACTCACCTTGAGCAAATCCCTGTCGTTCATATACGGTTACTCCTCCAACATCAACTCCCAATCCACCCCAGATGGTCAGGGATACATTCTTTATCTCAACATCTCTTTGTAGTGATTGTTTTAGTCTCGGTTCTATTAAGCTTAAAAGTTTTTCCTCGGTGAAAACGAGTTTTAAGGTTATGCTGGCGACCACAATAAGAATTAGAATTATTCCAAAAATCCATAAAGCTATTTTTACACTTTTCTTTTTTGTCATTTTTTCTCCCTTCAAAAAATTTGGGGGCTATATTCAGAAAAGAGGATGCCTTTTATTGTTTTTACCAATTTGTTAACAAAATTAAGATTTAAGAGAAAAATCCCATTAAACTTTACTTTCTAAAATAAAATCAGTCTTTCACTTTGTCTATGATCCCTCCTCCCACGACTTCATCGCCCCGGTAAAAAACAGCTGACTGTCCCGGAGTTATGGCTCGCTCTGGATTTTGAAATTTAACCAAAACACATTTGTCTGTCAACCTTGAAATCATTCCTTTTTTTGGCTGGTGGGAATACCTGATCTTTATCTGGCATTCGATGGTATCCTTGAGATTTTCAATCGATATCCAGTTCAGATTTGAAACATAGAAAGTACTTTTGAACAAATCCTTGTCCTCTCCAACCCAAAGGGTATTTTCTTTCGGATCGATTTTTAGAACATACAAAGGCTTGGGGTAAGATATGTTTAAACCTTTTCTCTGTCCTATAGTATAAAACGGAATCCCTTTGTGAGCTCCAATCCTTTCGCCCTTCAGATTATAAATGGGTCCCTTCTTAGCCTCTGATTCTTGACCCTTTTCCCAATCTTTTATGAATCTGGGATAATCGTTATCCGGGATAAAACATATCTCCTGAGATTCGCTTTTGGATGCGGTCTTCAAATTGTACTGGGAAGCAAGTTCTCTTGTCTTTTTCTTTGTCAATTCCCCTAAGGGGAGAAGGGTAAAAGCAAGGTTTTTCTGAGAAAGTCCCCACAAAGCATAGGATTGGTCCTTTGAGGGGTCCTTTCCTTTAAAAAGCAAAAACCTTCTTCTCTTATCATCATATTCGATTCTGGCATAATGTCCGGTGGCTAAAAAATCAGCTCCCAGTTTTTTAGCTTTCCCTAATAAAACCTTCCATTTGATCTCGGTGTTGCAGAGAATACAGGGATTTGGTGTTCTTCCTTTTTTGTATTGGCTGACGAAATTCTTGATGACTCTTCCCCTGAACTCCTTGGTTAAATCCAATACGTAATGAGGAGAGCTGATCTGGGTACATACATGAAGAGCATCATTCATTGAATCGACAGAACAGCAAACCCCATCCTGAAGAGGTTCTCCACCGACCTCTTTATAATCCCAGAGCTTCAGGGTGATTCCGATAACATTGTATCCTTTCTCTTTCAATAAAAATGCAGAAAGGGAGCTGTCCACCCCCCCGCTCATCGCCACCACAACGGTTCTTCCTTTGAAGCTGGGCTTCCCCCTGAGGATTTCATTCATTTGATTTTATTTCTTTTTCTGTAGTCCTCTATTGCTTTGTGCAGAGCATCAGCAGCTAAATTGGAGCAGTGAAGCTTGTTAGGGGGAAGGCCTCCCAGAGCATCGGCTACTGTTTTTCTGGATATTCTCTCCGCCTCCTCCAGGGTTTTATTTTTAACCAGCTCGGTTATCATGCTTGATGTTGCGATAGCAGCTCCGCAACCAAAGGTCTTGAATTTGACATCCACGATTCGATTATCCTTAACCTTTATGAAGAGCTTCATTATGTCCCCGCACACCGGGTTGCCGATTTCTCCCACACCATCGGGATTTTCTATCTCTCCCACATTTCTCGGGTTGGCGAAATGTTCTATAACTTTAGCTGAGTAACTCATGTTATTCCCTTTTTTCATTTTTTCGATTGAGTATAAATCGGAGACATCGATCTTAGGCGCTGGATTATCTCGGGCAAAACGCTTATTACGTAGTCAACGTCCTCTAAGGTATTATCCCTTCCAAAGCCGAATCTGATGGAGCTTTGAGCAATTGCTGGTTCGATTCCCATAGCTGAAAGTACATGGGAAGGCTCCAGGGAACCTGAGGTGCAAGCAGAACCGGAGGCTACTGCAACCCCTTTCATATCCAGGGATAAGATGATCGATTCACCTTCAACTCCTTTGAAAGAGATGTTTAAGGTGCTTGAGATCCTTTTTTCTGGGTGGCTGTTCAGTTGAATATCATTGATTGTTTCCTTGAGTTTTTTAAGGAAAGTCACGCTCAAGTTTTTAAGGTGTTCATTATATTTGTCCATATCTTTAAAAGCTATCTTCACCGCCTCTCCCAATCCGACGATACCCGGTATGTTCTCGGTACCAGCCCTTCTTGACCTCTCGTGATGCCCCCCATGCGATAAGGGGGTTATCCTGGTTCCCTTTCTTATGTAGATAGCCCCTACACCTTTAGGACCATAGATTTTATGTCCTGAAATAGAGGCTAAATCTATGGGTAATTTCTCAACATCTATAGGGATCTTTCCGGCTGACTGCACAGCATCAGTATGAAAGTAAACACCTTTTTCTTTTGCGATTTTGGCTAATTCCTCGATCGGCTCGATGGTTCCGGTCTCATTGTTAGCATGCATGATGGTGACCAGGATCGTATCTTCTCTGATATTTTTCTTCAGATCATCTGGATCGACAAATCCAAAACGATCAACCGGGAGATGAGTTATCTGATACCCTTCTCTTTTTAAGTACTTGCAGCTTTCCAATACCGCATGATGTTCAATTTTGGAGGTGATTACATGTTTGCCTTTGTTTTTGTTGGCAAATGCCACACCCTTAATGGCTAAGTTGTCCGATTCGGTTCCTCCTGAGGTGAAGTAGATCTCATAGGGTGAACAGTTAAAAAGCTCAGCGATCTTTTCCCTGGCTTCCTCCAAAGCGGCTTTAGCTACTTTGCCAAATTCGTGGATGGAGGAGGGATTTCCAAAGTGTTCCTTATAATAGGGCAACATCGCCTCTAATACCTTAGGATTAACCGGAGTGGTAGCGCTGTGATCCAAATAGATTTTTTTCATCTTCTCCTCCGGGTTTTCCTATGACCTATATCTTTTCTTTGTCTCTCTAAGTCTGCCAGGGTTACGTTGGATAGCATCCTTTCTATTTTTTCCTCCAGCTTTTTCCAAAGGAGCCTGGAAACACAATTTTCTGGGCCAGTGCAGCTTTTCTCCCTTAATTCCGGCTGATCGCAATGGGAGAAATATATGGGACCATCCAGGACATCTATTATCTCCCTGACGGTTATTTTTTCCTCGTCCTTTGCCAGAATATAGCCACCCTTGGCTCCTCTTACCGATTTTAAAATGCCTGCGTTTTTCAGTTTATGAAATATCTGCTCCAGATAGGTGACTGACATTCTTTGACGCCTGGAGATATCCTTAATGGTCACCGGTCCCTTCTTGGAAACGCTGGCGACCTCCAGCAAAGCTCTAAGTCCATATCTTCCGCGGGTGGATATATTCATCTTAGTTTAATCTATCTTTATACGTAATCTTTACTATTTCTGTCAAGTTTATTTTAAAATTTTTTTGGAGTGCAACAACTTGTTGTTGCATATAGTGAAAGTAAAAGTGGATTTATTTAGAAAAATTTGATCAGCAGCTATACAACTCATTCCTCAGGTTTGGGCTTTTCCAAAAGATGAGGATATTGTTCTTTTATTTGTTCCATAAGCGTTGTATCTAATATAGCTTGATACAACGTTGTGACTGTGGAAAGTTGTTCTATAGTTAAATTTTCCGCACCTCGAAGGTCAGCTTCTTGTAAAATGGCATTAATAAATATTGTACTATCAAGGTTAGCAAATACAAGTTTTGCTAATGTAAGGTCAGCATACTCAAGATTTGCATTCTTTAAGTTGGCTTGTGCAAGGTAAGCATCTATTAATATAGCCCCTTCAAGCTCAGCATACCGTAGGTCGGTATGACCAAGACGAGCATGCTGTAAATAAGCCCAATGAAGATTAGCATAATGTAGGTCTGCACCACTAAGTTCAGCATGCTGTAGGTTAGCCCTGTTGAGTCTAGCTTCTTTTAAATTAGCACCTAAAAGATCGGCATCGCTGAGATCAGCGCCCCAAAGGTATGCTTTCTCGAGAACTGACCATCCTAAGTATGCTTTTTCTAGATGCGAATCGGAAAGATTAGCTCTTTTCAAAACTGTATTTCCAAGGTTTGCGCCTTCCAAGTGGGCATCAGAAAGATCAACCCAGAAAATGTTTTTGTAATCTATTTCTGGTTCTGTGACTAATTTCTGAGAATTTAAATTTACACAAACTTCTTCAGAGAAAATCCATCCGTTTCTTCCACCATCCAATGCCAAGGGGATTAAGTAAAAAATCAGAAATATATTAATTGATAATATAATGTAAAATAGAAATAGTGCAGCTTTGCTTCTGTTCTTTCGAATTTGGTATTGGCACCAAAACCAAATGACAATGATGGTTCCAAGGATGGGCATTATACCCACAATATAAGATAATATTGGATCATGTTTTTTTATGTACCAGAAAGCAATAAGGATCAAAACAATGGGAAGAGACCACCAGAGGGAGAAATTAACAATTGCTTTTTGAAGTCTTCCAATAAATCCTGGCTCAGGGTCCTCTGCGATATTAATCATCCAGGGATAGAGACGTCTTTTTTCCACCGGAGAATAATTGGTTCGCAGATCGGTAATCAAACCTTTCATTCTCTGCAGATATAATTGAAAGTACACGAAGAAAAATATCGATATCAGGGGGGCTAAGATAAAGAAGCCATTGAGCGAGACTTCTACGTTTAAAATCGGCAGGCGGGTCGTTTCATTGAGAATTATTTGACGGTCAGTTGTGCTGACCACAGTCAGCGCGCAGTAAGCTAAAAAGCCGATATAAACAAAATAGAGCTTGCGGGCGTTTTTCGAGACCTCAGCGATGTTCTCTATCAGCCAGTCAGGAGCTTCTGGTTTGTTTTGATTCTCTGATGGTGTGTTTTCCATAACTCAACTTAATCTTTTATAGAAAAACCTACACTCCTCCAGTGATTCTTTCGATCATCTTTTCAGAAATTATGAAACTTGTCTTCTCACCAAATGAAGTAAAATCTTAATAGTTTGTCAACTTAAAATTTATGAGGGAAAAGAAGCTCTGATGAACTTTGATAAGTGTTAACTTTTCGAGATAATGGAATTAGATTAGGAATACCAGAATCCTCAAAATCTCTGGAATTTTCAGCTAAAAAAAAGAAGGCGGGCCCGCCTCCGAAATTTCTATCAGGTAGGGCAGGGTTCGGAATCACTGTCGCCATCCATACCCCAGATCAGAACGATTACTCCGGTAAGACCTATCATCCCCAGAATTATTGTTTTACCAGCATCCAATTTTTCGATTCTCATCGACTCTATATCCGAGGCTTATATTTCCTTGAAACCTTCTCCCTCTACATAGCCGGTTAACCTGGAATCCACTATCTTGGGCGTATGAATTTCGTATTCGGTTCCGTCGGTTGTGGTTACCCACACAGTGGATTTTCGTTCCACCTGGTTAATCTCATCTGGAGATAGGCATCTTTTACTGGTGCATCCCCCTAAATATAATATAAAGCCAAACAGAACAATTAATGAGACAAATCTTGTGTACATGGTACACCTCTTTTTTTACTTAGTTGTTATCGAAACAATTGTTCCCTCTTTATACCAGTGCTTTTTTCAACCCATAGGTTTCTGAGTATTCTTAAGTTTTGTTCAGTTACACTCACTTCTTATCTTTTTGGTTGCCTCTCTTTTTAAAAGCGTATAATTTCTCTTCATTCCATTTTCTGTTTGATTGAAGACTTTCCCTTCTCAACTATTTCTATAAAATCCCATAATGAGAATTTGTACGGTCAATCACACCCTTTTACCGATAGAACTTTATTTACAACCTAAAAAACTAAGGTATTAATTAGTTGTCAACTAAAATATCGAGGTAAGGGGATGGACTTTTGTATGTATTTTGAGAGGCGTCAATTTAAAGAATTGATGAAACTCGATCGAGTAAAAAGGATTTAATCTTTGCTCTCTTTACCAGCAGAAAGTTTCACGATCTGGTCAAGGGTAAGGAACTCGGTTAAAAGCTCATCCCCTTTTAGGATTCTGTTGACCGCTTGGGTGAATTTCTCGGTGTTTAACTTCTGCAGCCTGTAGGGATGCCAGATGCGGGGATTAGACTTGTCCGCTTCATCATCCTTTGATTTTCTCCTGGCTTTCTTCTCTTTCATTTACCCCTCCATTGAAAGGATTTTCTAAAAGCCAGATTTAACTTTCAAAGAAGGATACGAGGGGGGAGATTATATGATAACAGTAATTATTACTATTGATACCCTTATTATCAGTAAATATTATATGGCAGGAAAATTACTTATTTTACCTTCTTTTTACACTTATCGCATAGCCCGTGGAAACACATTCTGAAGCCCTCAACTGAGAAACCGGTTTTTTTCTCTACCTTCTTGGAAAGGTCTTCTTTGGGATTGAAGTCTAAGTCGAATATTGCTCTGCAAGATGTGCAGATGAAATGATGGTGGGGGGAGGTGTCGCCGTCAAAATGGTCGGATGGAAAATCTAAACCTATTTTTTGGATTACCCCCTGTTCACATAATAAATTCAAGTTTCGGTAAACCGTGCCCAGGCTCAAACGAGGAATATCTTTTCTGAGCCTCTGATAAACACCCTCCGCAGTGGGATGAACTTTAGTCTTTTTTAGCTCTTCTAAAATCTTCTGGCGTTTCCGGCTGTGACGATGATTTTTCAGATCCATCTTTGGATAAATTAGTTAAAAATAAGAAAGAATCACATTTTTTTATTTTGTCAAGGTTTTTTACCTGAAATAGGGCAAGATATTTCAATTTACCAGGTTTAAACAGTATAATTATTGTTATTATCATATTAGTTTACCCCTATAATTCTTCCTTATTGTCTC
>LJUW01000060.1 GCA_001304315.1 candidate division Zixibacteria bacterium SM23_73_2
GGACGAAAACCGTCTACGTCTGCCAGAGCTGCGGAAGCTTCTCGCCTCGCTGGGTTGGAAAATGTGCCAATTGTGGAGCCTGGAACTCGATGAACGAGGAAAGGTCATTAAAAACACCCCGAGCCTCTTCGAGCAAGAAAACCAGAGGGCAAAACAAAGCCATCCCCCTTTCCCGGATCGCTCTGGGTGAAGAACAAAGGACAAGCACCGGTTTTTCCGAGCTGGACCGTACCCTGGGTGGTGGAATAGTAAAGGGGTCGGTGGCATTGGTGGGAGGAGATCCGGGAATAGGGAAGTCAACTCTTCTTCTTCAGGCTTCGGATAGAATCGCAAAAAAACATGGCAAGGTTTTATATATCAGTGGTGAGGAATCCAAAACCCAGATCAAACTCAGGGCACAGAGACTGGGGATAGATTCACCTGATTTGGAAATCTTGACCGAGACCTCTCTGAATGCAATCATAGACCAGCTGAAACAGGAGAATCCAGTCGCTGCCATAGTCGACTCGATTCAGACCACTCACAGCTTTGATCTGGAGAGCCCTGCTGGCACCATTTCCCAGATAAGGGAATGCACCTCGAAATTTTTAGATTTTGCCAAAGGACATAATATCCCTTTGTTTCTGATCGGTCACGTGACCAAGGATGGAGCGATAGCAGGTCCCAAGGTTTTGGAGCATATGGTTGACACCGTACTTTACTTCGAGGGGGAGAAAAACTATTCCTACCGGATATTGAGGACGATGAAAAACCGCTTTGGCAAATCGGGTGAGATCGGTGTTTTCCAGATGGACCGGGAGGGTATTTTAGAGGTTTCCAATCCCTCCGAGATATTTCTGTCTCAGAGCCAGAGTCCCTTTTCCGGATCAACTGTGATCTCGACCATCGAGGGGACCAGGCCGATTCTTCTGGAGATACAGGCTTTGGTTTCTCCAACCAGTTACGGTATTCCCCAGAGGGTCTCAACCGGAATAGATCCCAAGAGGCTATCTTTGCTTCTGGCTATACTGGAGAAAAAAGAGGGGATACATTTGGGAGTTTTTGACGTATTTGTTAATGTGGTGGGGGGAATAAGAGTTGACGAGCCAGGAGCGGACCTTGGAGTTTGTTTGTCTTTGATCTCAAGCTTCAAAGATGTCCCCGTTTCAAATTCATCGGTGGTGATAGGTGAGGTTGGGTTGGGCGGCGAGGTTAGGTGCGTTACCCAAGTTGAGGAAAGAATTTTAGAAGCAGAGAAATTGGGTTTCAAAAGATGTCTGATACCCCATAAAAGCTTCAAAACCTTTGCTCGCAAATTCGAAATCGAGATCTTAGAGGTAAAGATTTTAAGTCAAGCGACGGAGTTGGTTCTAACTTAAACAAAAAGGAGGAGAGATGAAACTCAAAATCAAAAAGTCGCTGGTCAGAGGGGAGTATCACATCAGTTTCCAAACGGTGGGCTTCAACGAGGAGGAGACGGAAAAGATAAACAAATTCGGTCCTCCTAAAATCGATTTCAGCTCCGATGGCCTGGGGGAGCATGACGTTGAGAGGTTGGATGTCTCTTTCAAGGCGGATACCCAGGAGGAGGCTGAGGAGATGATGGAGAAGATTCAGAATCAGATGAAGGAGAAGATGAGCGAGCTTCTGTCCAAGCTGGACACCTTCAGCGGTGAGGATGTGGTGGAGATCTAAGTTCTTTATGTCAAAGAAACTTTTAAAACCCCAGACTTTTTTGATCCCACTGCCAGCTGTTCTAATCAGCTGTCAGTGGGGGGATGAACCACCGAACATAATAACTCTTTCCTGGGTGGGAATATGCTGTTCCGAACCTCCCATACTCTCTATTGCCATAAGAAGGAATCGTTTTTCCCATTCGATCATCTCCCGCTCCAAGGAGTTCGCGGTAAACCTGACCTCAGAGGAGCATCTTGTGGCAGTTGATTTCTGCGGAACGGTCTCCGGAAGAGAAACAGACAAGTTCAAAAAAATGAGTTTGACACCGGTTGAAGGAAAAAGAACCAAAGCTCCTTTGATCAAAGAGTGCCCCTTTAATCTGGAATGCGCGGTAAGAGATGTTTTAAAGCTGGGTTCTCACGACCTTTTCTTAGGCGAGATTTTAGCTGTTCATGCTGATCCGAATTACCTGGATAAAAATGGCAAGCCGGATATGAGAAAATTCAAACCTTTGATTTACTGTAACAAAGCTCAAGAGTACTGGGGTGGTTTATCCCGGATGCTGGGAAGGTATGGAAGAGTAAAATAGAGGATTTTGAAAGTCCGAAGCTTTGTCAGGGAAGTTTTTTACTTTTTAAAAGGAATTTCAAAAGAGAAGAGATTGGATTCATTTAACTTTAGGATAATCAAAAAGGATAAAAATACTAACGCAAGAGCAGGAGTTTTGTTCACTCCTCATGGTCAGGTAAAGACCCCCGTTTTCATGCCCATCGGGACCCAGGCAGCTGTTAAGACTTTGACTTCCGAAGATTTAAAAGAGGTAGGGGCGGAGATGATACTGGGAAATGCTTACCATCTTTATCTCAGACCAGGGCATAATTTAATAGATAAAGCTGGTGGATTGCATAAGTTTATGAGCTGGGATTTGCCCCTTCTAACCGATTCAGGAGGTTACCAGATATTCAGTTTAAATCCTTTAGCTAAAGTGACAGAGGAGGGGGTAAGGTTTCAATCTCATCTGGATGGGGCATATCATTTCTTTTCTCCGGAAAGGGTTATAGAGATTCAAAATTCTTTAGGAGCGGATATCATCATGTGTCTGGACGAATGCGTTCCCTATCCCTCCACCTATGAATTTGCAAAAAGGTCGGTTGCTTTCACCCATGATTGGGCAAAAAGATGTTCAGAGGAGCACCAGAAAAATAATTGTGGTAGCAGATTCGGTCATCCCCAGACTCTTTTTGGGATAGTTCAGGGCAGCACCTATCCTGATTTAAGAGAGGTTTCTACCTGTGGTATGGTGGAGCTTGAATTCCCAGGATATGCTATTGGTGGGCTGTCGGTGGGAGAGCCAAAAAGCACAGCCTTCCAACTGATTCAGCTGGTTAATCGAATTCTGCCGGAGAAAAAGCCCAGATATCTGATGGGAGCTGGAACCCCGGTGGACATAATCGAGGCAGTCCAGAGGGGTGTGGATATGTTCGATTGTGTCTTGCCCACCAGAAACGCAAGAAACGGTTGTGTATTCACCTGGTGGGGAAAGCTTCCTTTAAGAAACGCTGAATTCGCAGCTGATTTTTCTCCTATTGATCCAGAATGCGAATGTTTAACCTGCAAGAATTACACCCGGGCTTACCTGAGACATCTGATAAACTCCCAGGAGATAACCGGCTTGAGACTTACCACTATCCACAGTTTGCATTTTTATTTAGATCTTATGAGAAAAATCAGAGAAACCATTCTGGAGGGTCGTTTCCAGGAATGGAAAAAGGATTTTTTAAAAGGGTATGATATATCCGAAGAAGGATTTGAGGAGAGGGAAATTGAAAACCACTTTAACAAATAAAATCAGGGTGATTTCTGTAAAAAATAAGATAGGAGGGATGTATGTTTGAAGTCGCTTATGCTATGAGTGCCCAGGGAGGTCAGGAGGGCGGAGGTCTTCTGGTATGGCTTCCCTGGATTCTGATATTTGTGATATTCTATTTTCTCTTGATCCGCCCCCAGCAGAAACGTCAGAAGGAACATCAGAGACTGCTTTCCACCTTGAAGAAGGGGGATAAGGTGGTTACCAATTCGGGGATGTTCGGAACCATCGTGGGCATAAATGACAAGGAGAACATCGCGGTTTTGAAGGTAGCAGAGAACGTTAAAATCGAGTTTTTAAAGTCCTCGATAGCTGGAAAAACAGGAAAAGAAGAGTAGATTTTTCTATGGTGTTGAAGATCAGAACATATGGTGACCCGGTCTTAAGGGAAAGATGCCGAGAGGTTGAGAAAATAGACGGGAGGATCAAAAAGCTGGTTTCTGATATGCTTGAGACCTTGAAAAACGTAGGGGGTATTGGCTTGTCTGCCAATCAGGTGGGAGAATCAAAAAGATTATTCGTGGTGGATATGTCCAGGTTAACCTTGGAGGAAATTCCCCTGGTGGTGATAAACCCCCGGATAATTGAAAAAAAAGGAAAACAGACTTCAGAGGAGGGTTGTTTGTCCGTGCCGGGCATCTGGGCAGATGTAACCAGACCTCAGAAATTGAAAATCAAAGGGATTGATCTTAATGAAAAAGAAATAGAGGTTGAAGGTCAGGGGATATTGGCAAAGGTATTCTCGCACGAGATGGACCATCTGGATGGGCTTTTTTTCGTGGACAGATTAAGGTCTATTGATAAAAGGCTTTTATCAAAAAAGCTCAAACTGATAGCCAATAAGAAATCATAACTTGAAAATACGAAAAGAAGGTTGTAATTTAAAATAAAAATTTTTCTTTAATTTTTTTTTAAGATTGATTGGATTCAGGTTGTAGTTGATTTAAAATTTTTTTAAACTTTCTCTTTGTGATATGAGAATTCTTTTCATGGGAACACCAAAGTTCGCTTTGCCATCTTTGGAGGCGTTGTTAAAATCCGAGCACCAGATCGCAGGGATCATTACCCAGCCCGATCGTCCCAGAGGAAGGGGAAGGAAACTTTCCCCAACCCCGGTCAAGGAATTAGCTCTTAAAAATGGTCTTTTAGTTTTTGATCCCGAGGATTTGAAATCGGATGATTTGGTTGAAAAGTTAGAAGCAACCAATCCTGATTTAGCCGTGGTGGTGGCATTTCGCATCCTTCCTGAAAAAATCTTTACCATTCCTCCTAAGGGGACCATAAACCTTCATCCTTCTCTTTTGCCCAAATACCGGGGGGCTGCTCCCATTAATTGGGCTTTGATCGAAGGTGAGACCAAAACCGGGGTAACCACCTTTTTTATCCGGAAAAAGGTTGATACTGGAAATATAATTTTGCAAAGGGAAGTGGAGATCTCCCCTGATGAGAACTATGGTGAGTTAAAAGAGAGATTGGCCAAAATCGGTGCTGAACTTGTAATCGAGACTGTTGAGCTAATTGAGAAAGGTGAGGTAAAAATATTGTCCCAGGATAATAGCCAGGCAACTTCGGCACCAAAGCTCACTCCCCAGGTTGGGAAAATAGACTGGTCCGAAAGTGCAGAAAAGATAAAAAATCTGATAAGGGGTCTTTCGCCTGCACCGGGAGCATATACTTTTTTCAGGGGAAAGCTTTTGAAGATTTTCGATTCAGAGGTAGTTGATGAAGATGACCCTGCTAAAAATCCAGGAGAGGTAATCACAGCTGATAAAAATCAGGGAATTGTGGTCAAGACCAGAATGGGAGGATTGAAACCGCTTCTGCTCCAGCCTGAGGGTAAAAAGAGAATTACAGCAGAGGAGTTTCTGAGGGGCTACAGGATAGAAATCGGCGAAAGATTGGATTGATTTTCTATGAAGAAATACAAAAGCAAGAAAGCGGTTTTTATTTTTCTTTCGGTTCTGAGTATAGCCGTTCTGATTTTACTTTCTTTTCTTCTGTGGTATCTTATCCAGCCCAGAGTTGCAACTTTCTCTAAATATGTGGCTTTGGGGGTAAAGCTGGTTTTGGTAGTTTTCATCTTAGGGGTGAGCGGAGGACTTTTTTTGATAGTTCTTTCAGCTATTACAGAAAAGGATTTTCTTTTACCTTATGGTAAGAAACAGATCACCATAAAAGTTCTTTTTCCTATAAATCTTTTTTTGGCTAAGATATTCGGATGGTCCAAGGAGATGGTGAGGGAGTCTTTTGTGGAAGTTAACAACTCGCTTTTTTTGGCTCAGGGAAAGAGGATAAAAAACGACCGGGTCCTGGTTCTTCTTCCCCAATGCCTGCAAAAATTCGACTGTGCCCATAAGGTCACCGCTGATATTGATAATTGTAATAGATGCGGTGGTTGTTTGATAAATGATATTATAGAATTGAAAGAAAAATACAATCTGTCATTGGCGGTTGCCACCGGAGGTACTCTGGCTCGCAAGGTGGTGGTGGAAAAAAGACCCACTGTAATTATCGCTGTTGCCTGCGACAGGGACTTAACCTCGGGGATCCAGGATGTATTTCCCATTCCCGTTTATGGAGTCTTAAACCAGAGGCCCAATGGTCCCTGCGTCAATACCAGAGTTGACATGAGGAAATTAGAGAGTGCCATAAAATTTATTTTAAACGGAGTGGATTGACATGGAGAGGGATATCATTATAAACTTCTCTCCTTTTGAGACCCGCCTGGCCATCCTGGAGGAGGATAAGCTGGTGGAACTTTGGGTGGAGAGACCTGAAAACGAGAGGATGGTTGGGGACATATACAAGGGTGAGGTCAAGGCAGTTTTCCCGGGAATGCAGGCAGCTTTTATAGACATCGGTACGGAGAAAAACGCTTTTCTTCACCTCTCCGATATAACCCAGCCGAAGAAACTCGACATCTTAGAGGAATTCCCCAAAAGAAAAAGGAAAAAGACTCATTCTAAAATCGAGGAACTCTTAAAAAAGGATCAAAAGATCCTGGTTCAGGTGATCAAGGAGCCCATGGGTACAAAAGGTGCCCGGGTGACTACGTCTCTGTCTTTGGCCGGAAGATATGTGGTTTTGGCTCCCGGGGAAAATCATATTGCAGTATCCAGGAGGATAAACGAGTATGAGGAGAAAAAAAGGCTCAAGAAGATCGTCTCAGAGCTTAAACCAGAGAGCTTTGGGCTTATTGTGAGAACCGTTGCTCGGGGAAAGGAAAAAAAAGATTTCAGATCGGATATCAAGGCGTTGACCAAATTGTGGGGAAGGATTAAAAAGAAAGCCGATAAGAAAAAGGCTCCGGAGCTTCTGCATCAGGATATAGGTATGGTTTTCTCGGTGATGAGAGACCTTTTGTCTCCTCAGGTGAGGGATGTGGTGATCGATTCCAAAAAGGAATTTAAAAGGATACACTCATATCTGAGGGTTATTGCCCCGGCCATGCGTTCCAAGATAAAACTTTATTCCAAGGATATTCCCATCTTCGATTTCTATAATATAGAATCTCAAATAGACAGGATGCTGGAACGAAAGGTCTGGATAAAAAAAGGTGCTTATATCGTTATCGATCAGACTGAGGCCATGGTTACCATTGACGTTAACACCGGAAGATACGTAGGTAAATCGGATCAGCCCTCCACTATACTTCAGGCTAATCTGGAGGCGGCCAAGGAGATCGCCAGGCAGATAAGGCTGCGGGATATCGGGGGTTTAATCATCATCGATTTCATCGATATGGATTCAAAGGAGGACCGGAGGAGAGTCTATGATGAGTTCAGGACAGCCCTGAAAGCTGACCGCTCCAAATTCAGCCTTCTGCCCATCTCCGATTTCGGTTTGGTGGAGATGACCAGGGAAAGGGTCAGGCCCTCTTTGATCTTCACATTGTCCGATCCCTGTCCGGTCTGCGGGGGGAGCGGAAGGATTTTATCCTTGCAGACCATGGCACAGAAAATAGAAAGATGGTTCAAAAGGGCAAAATCGCTTTCCGCTCAGAAAGATTATCGATTGGTTGCCTCCCCGGAATTGACCAGGATCTTGACTTGGGGAAGGAAAAGCAGGATAAGAAATCTCGAAAGAGAGCTGAGGTTGAAAATCGAGGTGGAGGAAAACGATGAGATTTCCTTGGACAGCTTCAAGATTTTCACCGAAGGGGATCTGGAGGTGACGGACAAATTTAAATCCAAATAAAATCTATTTGGAATCAGAACAAAAACCCAAGGTTTTTGTATAAAATCAAAGTGGGCATCTGGTTTCTGAGTTGAATTGACTTGACTTGTGAGTAAATACTGATATATTGTTATTCGTATCAAAGGAAAAGGAGAAAACATATGTATGCTGTAATCGAGTCTGGTGGGTTCCAATTCACGGTAAAAGAGGGGGATAAGGTAAAAATCCCCAAAATCGTGGCAAAACCAAAGGATAAAGTTACTTTCGCTAAGATACTTCTTGTATCTAAAGATAATGATCCTCTTGTGGGAACCCCCTATGTTGAAGGAGCCAAAATTGAGGCGGTGGTTTTAAATCACGGAAAAGGTGAAAAGGTTGTGGTCTTCAAATTCAAAAGGAGAGTAAAATACAGAAGGAAAACAGGTCACCGCCAGGATTTTACCGAGGTCCAGATTAAGAAGATAAACCTCCCTTGAAGATGAAATATTCTATTTTTGGTAAAATGAAAAGGTTTTTTTTACTTTTCATTTTATTGTTTGTTCTTTGGAGCACCCCTTTTTCCTATTCCCAAAAACCCTTAATAGCTGATGTGGAGGTGAAGGGTGCTTCAACTGTGGATAGGTCGCTGATTATCAACATGTCCGGACTGACCAGGGGAATGGAGATAGATGCCTATCTTCTGCAGGATGCTATCGAAAGGGTATATGGGATGGGATATTTTTCAGATGTGAGAATCGAAGGCGAAGATCTCCTCGATGGGAAAAAGCTAATCATAGTTGTCAGGGAATATCCCAGGCTGAAGGAGATCCGAATGGAAGGAAACAAGAAAGTCAAAGATGAAAAGCTCAAAGAGAAAATAAGCGTATTTGAAGGTCAGATGATAAGTCCTTACCAGGTGAAGGTGGAGGTCGAAAACATCAAATCCCTCTACGAGGAGAAGGGTTATCTTTTAGCCAGGGTTGAATCCGAGGTTCTGGGCACCGAAAAGGAGGGGGAGGTCGTTTTAAAATTACAAATCGATGAGGGCAGGAAGGTAAAGATTAAAAAGATAGAGATTGCAGGGAATGAAGTTTTTGATGACGGGAAAATCAAAGGGGAGATGAAGAACAAACAGGACAGCTTTTTCAGAAGCGGGAATTTCGACTCGGAGGAATACGATAAGGACAAGGAAAGGATGGTTCAGTTTTACAAAAAAGAGGGCTATCTGGATGCCGAGGTTGTATCCGATTCCATCTGGTACGATCCCGAGAGAAAGAAGATGTATATAAAAATCCAGGTCTATGAAGGCGGGAAATATCATTTTGGAAAGTTTAGCTTTTCCGGGAATGAGCTTTTCTCTTCGGAGGAGTTGAAAAAGCAGCTTAAATATGAAAGGGGTGAGGTCTACAACCAGGAGAAATTCGATGAGAGTTTGGCTAATCTTCATTCATTATATATGGAGGAGGGATACATTTACGTCAGGGTGTTAGATGAGGTTAGCACCAAGGGTAATTCGGTTGACATAAACTACCAGATAACAGAGGGGGCTCCAGCCCGGGTGAAAAAAATAGATATCGTAGGAAATACCAAGACCAAGGAGAAGGTAATCAGGCGAGAGCTTTTAATAAGACCCGGGCAGGTTTTCAGACGTTCTCTTTTGATGCGGAGTCTAAGGGATGTTACCTATCTTAATTATTTTGCCAATGTTGTTCCCGATTATAAGGTTTTGGAAAACGGGGATATCGATCTGGTAATAGAGGTGGAGGAGAAGCCCACCGGTCAGATTAACTTTGGAGCGGGATACAGTGAGCGAGATAAGATAGTAGGAACAATCGGGCTGGGAACTCCTAACCTTTTCGGAAATGGACAACATCTTCAGTTGAACTGGGATTTCGGAAAAAGGAGAAACTCACTCCAGTTGAGCTTCACCGAGCCGTGGTTCAGAAATACACCTACCTCGGTTGGATTTGACGTTTACAATCTCAACCGAAAATGGTACGATGATTTCACCGAACGGAGACGAGGGTTCTCATTGAGGTTGGGAAGGAGGCTCACCTGGCCGGACAACTATTTTTCCATATTCTGCCGCTACCGGATAGAGGGTGTTAAATACTATGATTTTCAAACCGACGAAAGCGGAAACGTGGTTGTGGAATGGAGGGAGCTGGCTGAAACCAAATGGCCCCAGAGAACCTCCAGCTTCGATTTCACCATCCAGAGGGACTCCCGGGATCTTCCTCAATTCGCAACCTCGGGATCAAAGGTCTTCTGGAAGGCCGAGTTTGCCGGAGGAATATTGGGTGGGGATTGGTCCTACCACAAGCACATTTTCGAGGCCTCCAAGTTCTTTAAAACCTTCTGGAAATTCGTCCTGGCGGTAAAGGGGAGGGTAGGGGTTATAGATGCTTACAGTGTTAATAGACAGTTGCCTTATGTTCACCTTTATCCCGAGCTTCTGCCCCGCGGGCACACTATTGAATATCCATACAGTGAAGTAATTGTTCCTTACTCAGAACGTTTTTCCCCTGGAGGAGTGGATCCGGATGGGGTGATAAGAGGATATCCTGATGGAACAATAGGCCCTGTGGGACCACTCGGATACAGGATCAGAGGGAGAAGTATGTTGGTCTATAATATCGAATACCAAATTCCGGTTGTGGAACAGCAGATCTATGCAATACTTTTCGGTGATCTGGGAAACGCCTGGCTTTCCGGAAAGCAAATTCAGCCTTTCGCTTTTAAAAACCTGTACAAATCGCTGGGCATTGGAGCGAGACTGGTTGTTCCCGGCATGGGGATAATAGGATTTGATATGGCTTATGGATTCGATTACAATAACCTGGGTGATCCCGATGTTGAAAACAGGGATCACGGGGAGTGGAGACCTCACTTTAATTTTGGAACAACATTTTAGCTTTAGGGAGGAAACCTATGCTGAAGAAAATAGCTTTCACCTTGTTTTCATTACTATTGATTTATATGTTCAATTCCGGAATCTCCTTTTCTCAGGTGGGAAGGATTGGCTATATTGACTCGATGAGATTGAGAACCGAGTACAAGGAGTTTACCGAAGCTCAGGTGAAATTCGACAAGGAGGTTGTGGAATGGGAAGCACAGGCGGATTCTATGAAAAAAGAGATCGACAGCCTCCAGACCGAATTCGATAAAATTAAGCTGATTTTATCAGAGGAAAAAAAGAAGGAGAAAGAAAATTTTCTGGATGAGAAAAATCTTGCCTACAACAAGTTCACCGAGGAGATCTTCGCACCGGGTGGAAAGATCGAAAAAAGGAATGCTGAGCTAACCAAGCCTATTCTTGACAAGATAAATCAAGTCTTGGAAAAGGTGGCTTTGGAGAATAACTTCGATATCATATTCGATTCGGTCAATGGCAACATCGCCTATGCCAAAAAAACCATTGATTTGACAGATAAGGTTTTAGAGGAGCTGGAGAAGTTAGAATAAAATGGAGAAAACCCTAAAACAGATAGCCTCATATGTGAAGGGGGAGCTTTTGGGAGACGGGGAGATCAAGATAGGAGGTTTGGCTGGAATAGAGGAGGCGAAACCCGGAGAACTGAGCTTTTTAGCTAATCCCAAGTACAAAAGATTCTTGGAAAAGACCAAAGCCTCTGCAGTGATCGTTGGTGAGGATATAAAAAAATCGAAGGTTTCAGTGATCAGATGCAAAAATCCCCGTTTTGCCTTCTGTAAGGTTACCCAGCTTTTTTCCCCCGATAAAAGGACTTATCCTGAAAAGGTGGAGGGGACGGCTGTTTTGGGAAAGGGTGTTAAAATAGGGAAGGGAGTTTATCTGGGACATTTTGTGGTGGTTGAGGATAAAGTAAAGTTAGAAGACAGAGTGGTAATTATGGCAGGCTCCTTTATCGGCAGAAACTCGGTGATCAAAGAGAATTCGATCATATATCCTAACGTGACCGTTAGGGAAGAGGTAACCATAGGTAGAAACGTGATCGTTCACTGCGGAACGGTAATTGGGGCAGATGGCTTCGGATACGCTTTCGATTCGGGAACCTATCATAAGATTCCTCAGGTGGGAAAGGTCCAGATCGGAGATTTTGTGGAGATCGGAGCCAACGTGTGCATTGATAGAGCCACCTTGGGAAAAACCAAAATCGGCAGGGGTACCAAAATAGATAATTTAGTCCAGATCGGACATAACGTGGAGATCGGGGAGAATACTGTAATCGTGTCTCAGGTGGGGATCTCAGGAAGCACCAAGATAGGCAATAACGTGATGATAGCGGGGCAGGTTGGATTGGTGGGCCATATAAGGATAGGCGATCGGGTGATGGTGGGTGCAAAGTCGGGTATCTCCAAGGATATCCCTTCTGATACCGTGGTGTTCGGTTATCCAGCCAGGGAGATAAAAAAGGCAAAAAAGATAGAAGCATGTATTTCCAATCTTCCTCAATGGGTAAAAAGGATAAACCAATTAGAGAAGAGAATAGAGAAGATCGAGGGAAAGAAATGATTCAAATAGTTAAAGGAGGTTAACATGAGCGAGCCGATTGAATTAAACGATGCTAATTTTGAAAACGAGGTGCTGAAAGCGGACAAGCCGGTGGTAGTCGATTTCTGGGCTCCCTGGTGCAGCCCCTGTAAGATGGTATCCCCGGTGGTGGAGGAGCTGGCCGCCGATTATGCCGAGAAACTGAAAGTCGGCAAACTTAACGTGGATGAGAACTCCAAAACCGCATCCCAGTTCGGAATAATGAGCATACCCAGTATTCTCTTTTTCAAGGAGGGGAAACTGGTTGATCAGGTTATTGGCGCTGTTCCGAAATCGACCTTGAAGGAAAGGGTGGACAAAATAGTAGGGTGAAATGGAAGATTTCAGGTTTGAGAATCCATCGGATGAAAAGATAAGAGATATACTTACCCAAGCTACTACTATAGCAGTAGTGGGTTTATCTACTAACTTGTCTCGTGCCTCCTTCCGAATAGCCAATTACTTAAAAAGACGGAATTACAGGATAATTCCGGTTAATCCTAAATATCCCCAAATTCTGGGAGAAAAACCCTACGCCAAGTTGGCTGACGTTTCGGAGAAGGTGGATATCGTGGATATATTTCGAAGGCCCGAGCATATTATGCCCATAGTTGAGGATGCGATACAAATAAAGGCGAAGGTGGTCTGGATGCAGGAGGGGATATCAAATCCCCAGGCAGCGAAGAAAGCTATGGAGAGTGGCATTACCGTTCTTATGGACAGGTGTATTTATAAGGAGCATGTCAGGCTATTATAGGGTCAAGGGTCAAGGGAAAAGATGCAAGATTCAAAATACAAGGGTCAAGGTGCAAGACTAATGGAATTACCTTTTGATATATTAACTCAATAATTATTTGTATCTGAGAAAATGGCTACGAAAATAATCTGGAATGGGAAAATGAGTTTTGAGGTTGAGGC
>LJUW01000061.1 GCA_001304315.1 candidate division Zixibacteria bacterium SM23_73_2
TCCATTTATAGAAGCTTTCAACTTTAATTATCGATAAATATTATATTCTAATAGGAATAAAACGTCAAGTTTTTTGATAATTTTTTATATAAAAACTTTAATTCATGGGTTGCTTTAAATATTTAGTCTTTAGATCAGTATTTTTCACTTCTCCCCCCGATAAATACACGCAATCCCAAAAGTCAACCTATCATAAGAGACATTTCTCAACTTCTCCTCTTTCATAAATCTTAAAATCTCATCTGGTTTAGGAAACTCAGCTATCGAAGTTGAAAGATATCGATAAGCCTCAAAAGAACCTGATACTATTCCACCGATTGGCGTTAGTATGTTTTTAAGAAACAAACCATAAAATATTCCAAAAAGATTCTTTGGGGGAGGGGAAAACTCAAGGACCAAAAACCTACCCCTATTTTTTAAAACCCGCACCATCTCAGAGATAGCCTCCCTGTGATAACCGATGTTCCTTAAACCAAATCCTATGCTCACTATGTCAAAAGAGCTGTCCTCAAAAGGAAGATCAAGCGCATTACCTTTAATTAAAGTTATTTTTCTGCCCAATCCGTTGCTATTTATTTTTCTCCTGGCAATATCAAGCATCTCATCCGATTGATCAATTCCAATAATATTGCCCACACTGTCTTCTTGAGCAAAACGTAAAGCAATGTCAGCAGTGCCGGTGCAGACATCAATTACACTATCCTCTGATTTTACACCGGCACTTTCAACTAACTTTTTCCTCCAGCTTCTGTCAATGTTTAAGCTTAAAAGATGATTCAAAAAATCGTATTGAGTGGCAATCTGAGAGAATAGTTTTCTGTTTTCCGATGATCTCACTTCATATCTCTTGATTCATACGAATCTCTTGATTCATACGAATCTTCTAATATTCCTTAGGCTTCTCAGGAGAAACTTTCTCTTTTAAAAGCTCACCAACACCAGCAATACTTCCCAAAATACCCGAGGCTTCCAAAGGCAAAAAGATTTTGGTCGCCTGACCATCGGCTATCTTTTGAAGTGCTTCCAGATACTTTATGGCGATCAGGTCATTGGTTGGTCTGCCCTTGTGGATAGCTCCAAACACGGTTTCGATCGCCTCCGCCTCACCCTTGGCAACGGTCAGCTTCTGATATTTATCAGCATCGGCAACCTTTCTTATCGCCTCTGCCTGTCCTTCAGCCTTGAGTATAGCTGATTGCTTGTGTCCTTCAGCCTCAAGGATCATCGCCCTTCTATCCCTTTCCGCTTTCATCTGGCGGTGCATTGCCTCGGTAACGTCAGTGGGTGGTTCGATCCTCTGGAGCTCTACCCTTGTGACCCGGGTGCCCCATTTGTCAGTAGCATCGTCTAAGATCTGGCGAAGCTTGGTGTTTATAACCTCCCTGGAGGTAAGGGATTCATCCAGAGCCATATCACCAACCAAATTTCTCAAATTTGTCTGGGCTAACTTGGTTGCCGCGGTATAGTAATGAGCGACATTATAGGTGACTTTCACCGGATCGGTGACCTCGTAATAGATCACCGCATCGACTTCAACCACTACATTATCCTTGGTAATAACCGCCTGGGGAGGCACGTCCACCACCAGTTCCCTCATATCCACCTTCAGCATCCTCTCTAAAACGGGAACGATAATGGTCAGGCCGCTGTCAGCCGTGCGCTGGTATTTGCCCAAACGCTCGATCAGCCCCTTTTCCCAGGGCCTGACGATCTTTATACCGCTGGCCACGATTATGAATACGACTACTGCTATGATAATAAGCAAAACTTGCATTTTACTTCTCCTCCTCTTTGGGTTTCACCACCAGATGGGTTCCATCAACACTGGTTACCTCAACCGTCTTTCCTACTGGTATAACCTTGTCATCCTCACTGTCAGCTCTCCACTCATCCTTTCCTATCCTGACCCTTCCTGTATTTTTTATATTGTCTATCTCCTCTATCACCACTCCCCTTTTATGGACGAACCTGTCAGCACCAACACCCGGCGGCTGCTTTTTTGTAACCCTTTCAGCAAAGCTTCTTGAGACTGCAAAAAGTATTATTGATAAAACCACAAAACTTCCTAATTGCCAACCCACGCCCAAGCCCAAGATTGCCAAAATCCCTGCTACTGCCGCACCTACTCCGAACCACAGAAGAAAAAATCCCATGGTGAATATCTCGGCGATGATGAAAAAAGCAGCGATGGCAAACCAGATCCACCAGATCTTTATGTCTATCATCTATCCTCCTTTGTGAACCCTATCTTTTTAAACTTTCTCATAAACTCCTCCTTTTTACATCCTTTTTTAATATATTCATTTTTATATACAACTTAAACCTAGATCTATTCGTAGAAAAATCCCTTTCGAAAAGAATTAAGTCACTTTTACATGTTAATCTAAATCTTTGTTTCAGTTAATTTTATCTTTTAAATTTTAAAAGTCAAGATTTTTTAAAATCAAAAAAATGCAAATTATGGGAGTCGTTATGGGAAATCCGGGGTTACTTTTTACCTTTATATAAACTACTGTAAATATTATTTCTTTTTCTTTCCCTTATGCGCAACAAGAATCAACCTCTTAGCCTTGTCATCGTAAGACGAACCGGTCAAATCGCCGTACACATAAACTGAACTAAATCCGCAATCTTTTAAAAGTGAAGAGAGCTCTTTTGCGGAATAAAGCCTATGAGAAATTTTAGTCTCATGTTTTTTCCCATCTTTTATCATAATCCAGCGACTCTCCACCCAGGTCCAATCCTTGCAAATCTTGCCTTCCTCCAATATTAGAATGTCATTTATCTCGTACCAGTCACTTCCTTGAAATCTCCGGGCTAAAACCTCCTTGCCCACGGTATCGATCAAGAACACCCCTCCTTTTTTCAAGAAGCGATAAACGTTTTTTAAAACTTTTTTATCATCCTTTTCATCCTCAAAATAGCCAAATGAGGTGAAAAGATTTAGTACCACATCGAAGGAATTGGGTTTACAAAAGCCTCTCATATCCTTTTGAATGAAATCGATCTTGAGTCTTTCCTTCTTCGCCTTTTTGCGAGCTTCTGTCAGATAAATTCTGGTTCTATCCACCCCGGTAACAGAAAACCCGCGCCGGGCTAATTCCAGAGAGTGCCTTCCCGGACCGCAGCACAGATCAAGCACTGATGCACCCGCTTTGAGATTCAAAAGAGAAATGATGTTATCCACCTCCTCTTTTGTCCTCTCCACCCTTTGAGGATTGAACAAAACCGGAGCGAATTCTTTCCAAAAACTATTATCTTGATGCCATGGCTTCATTTTACGTTACCTGTTGTTTGAAGATAACTTTACACATCTAACATTTTCATTTGTACTGCAATCACTCCCGCAAAAATAATCTGTCAAATTCACGACTTTATAGACCTCATCATATAGCAGAGAAAACCAAAGTCAAGATATTTCTAATATGCTTTCATTTAACCCACAATCCTTTGACAGAGGGAATAATGACATTCCAGAAGCAAATCTTAAAAAAACTCTTGACTATCCTAAACAATATGTCTATACGTTTGAAATCAAAAATCAACATTTCTATTATCCATAAACATGGATCAATAAACCTAAACAGATAAGAATGAATACAGTCGTATATACTTTAATCCTTGTTAATCTAATTTTTGGATTCGGCTTTGCCCTTCCTCTGCAAAGACACCTGAGTAGAGTGGTAACCAAGCCAAAGAAATCTCTTCGTTACTTTGTTATACTAATTGGAATATACTTTGTCGAGTGCGTGGCAATAATCCTGGGAATGGGGATACCAGTTTTCAGCGTGTTTTTAGCTTTTGTATGGGGCGTAATTTTCGGATTTTGGTTAAGGGAACGTGCCTCAACCCGTGCTGTAATAAAAACGTCCTTTTTTCTATCCCTTTACTCCAGTTTACCAGCAGCTTCTTTCATCCTCATACCTCTGGTGATGGGGATCGCTGGACACAATGTCTTAAGCACTGAGGCAGGAACCAGCTTTGGCATTCCTGATTTTTTGCATTTACCCTGGCCCCTGAACACCATACTCGGATTCTATGCAGCCCTAGTAATAGGCGCGGTTGTGTTCAAAATGATAATAACAACAGGGGAAGTTAGTTTGCTGATTCATCTTGGACACAAGTCTTCACACGACAGCCCTCAAAGGATTTAAGTCTCAAAAGCTAAAAAATTATTAAAATGGGGATTAAAATACCCGAGTAAAAATGTCACTTACAAGCAACAATTATCATTCTTGGTGAAAAAAGCGAATATTTACCCCCACTATAATCTCCAAAAGCCTCAAGGACTCGCATCCTGTTCTTCTCCAAAAGACCAACCAGCTCATGCAAGCCATAATAACGCATAGTATAATATATTTTCTCCTTGGCTCCCTCGATCTCTATTTCTGCTTCAATCCGGTTGGTGAAAGGATCAAATCCGTACTTTCCGAATAATTTCCTTTTACCCTTTTTTAAAACAACCTCCGGTTCCCATTCGTAGAAACCGCCCATTCTTTGAACAATATAATCCCTGTTGGTCAGGTCAATAATCAGTGCTCCATTCTTAGCCAAAGCATTTATGAATCTCTGCAGGACCTTCTCATTGGTCTCATCATCGAAATAACCGAAACTCCCAAACCAGTTGACAACCGCATCGAACTCTCGGTCAAATCTTAATTCGCGCATATCCCCAATCAAAAATTGGGCTTTATTGTTACCTTTAACCTCTGAATTCGCTTTCTTGATGTAACCCGGAGAGATATCCACACCTGTCACAGCATAGCCCTTTGTCAAAAGACCCAGGCTTATCCTTCCGTCCCCGCAGGGAACATCCAAAATTCTTTTGGCTTTGGGGAAATGATTTTTCAAAAGGGAATGAATAAATTCCACCTGCTGAGGGGTGTTCTGATAAATTGATTTCGGTGCTGTTAAAAAATCAAAAACAATATCTCCATACTCAACAAAGGTCTTTTTTGTCCAATCAGCTGATATCTTCTTTTTCATTATTAGTTTTCATTCGAGATTTAGAATGACACTCTATACAAACTCTCCTTTAGCAACCATCACAACCCTTCCACCAACGAAAACATCGATTTTATTCCCCATATCCTCAGATTTCAGGAAAAGAAGCGAAGGTCGTCCGATTTCGTAACCCTGTTCTACCCTGATATCGATTTTATCCTTCCCAAAGTAACGGTGCTTAACCAGATACCCTGCCAAACAGCCATTTGCACTCCCGGTTGCCGGATCCTCCGGCACGCCGAAGTAGTCAGCGAATACCCGGACATTCAAATCGTTTTCCTTTTTGTAAGTTTCGCCACAGAAAACAAGAATCGCTTTGGCTTCAGTTTTCTCAATTAACTCCAGATACTTGCTTGTGTCTATTTTTGCATTTTTTACTCCATTCAGCGTTTTCAAAGGAGTGATAATAAAAGGTAATCCTGTGGAAACCTCCTGGATAGGAAATTTATCATCTATATCCTTTTCTCCCAGATTCAAAACCTCAGCGATTATTTTTCTATCAAAAGTTCGGTCAAAGGTTGGAGCTTTCTGTTTCATCCACAAAATATCTGGCTTTTCTTTTTTATAATTGAATTTAACCGGAATCTGACCAACTTTAAGGTTCAGTATTACCTCATCAACAGGCTCTTTTATGATCTCCTGTTGAATCACAAAGGCGGTTCCCAAAGTCGGATGACCGGCAAAGGGTACCTCCTCTTCAGGAGTGAAAATCCGAACGTCGTATCCACCCTCTTTTTTCCCCTCTGACAGAATAAAGGTCGTCTCCGAATAGTTCATCTCCTTAGCAAATTTCTGCATCTGGGAATCGGAGAGAGAGCCGGAATTTCTGAAAACACCAAGCTGGTTACCCGCGTATTTCTCCTCAGCGAAAACGTCGACTATGTAAAATCTCAATCCCATTTTAATATCCTCTACGATAGAATTTAACCGATAGTTCTGAGAAAAAAATTATCACAATTTGTATCTTTTAGCGATTTTTATTTTCCCATCCGGATACTGCCTGACAATGCAAATGTTATGAAGCTTCTGTTTAAATCCGATTTTTTGTTTTTTTAACTCTTTCCATGCCTTTTCAAAGTTGTCTTCGGTCAGATCACCCATAGCCAGGGTTATATGGGGTATCCATTTCTCTGGAGCGTAACAACCAAAAAGATCCCTGCAGTGTTCTTTCATAAAATCATTGATCAGCTCAATCAATTTAATCATGTTCTCAGTCTTTTCAACCTTAAGCCAGATCGCCTCTTTATTGAAATGTCGAACTCCACAAACCTCAATCCAGAAGGGTTTTATCTTTGAAACCACATCCTTAAAATCTTTGTATACCTGCCCCGGGTTTTTAGTCTTTCCGCCCTGAAAGGTCATATGCGGATGTTTGAATAACTGAACTCCAGAGGAGCTATATTCCTTTTCAATAAACTTCCAGATTTTTTTAACCTCTTTATAAGGCTTGTTTTCTAATATCGATACAATCCAGATTTGTTGCATAAGCAAAATAAAAATCTATAGCTTCTGTGATCAGGAGATTGCTTCGTCGCTTACGCTCCTCGCAATGACCATAAAAATCTGTCATCGCGAGCGATAGCGAAGCAATCTCACATAAATCAGGGGATTGCTTCGTCATCCCTATGGACTCCTCACAATGACAGTGTAGAAGCTGTCATTGCAGGTGTAGCTAAGCATTCCCATCTAAAACAGGGGATTGCTTCATCACTTAAGTTCCTCGCAACGACATAGTAAATAACTGTCTTTGCGAGCAAAGCGAAGCAATCTCAAATTTTATCATAGAGATCCTTCCATTTAGAATTAACTCCTTCAATCAACTCTATCTTTTTCCTTCTCGAACCACCCTTAATCTGTTTTTCTCTGGCTATGGCAGCGTAAGAATCTTGAAAAATCTCATAATAAACGAGTTTTACTATGTTGTATCTTTTGGTAAAACCTTTGCATAACCCATTTTTATGTTCATACACACGACGTTTAAGATTATTGGTAAATCCTGTATAGAGCACATCATTGTTCTTGTTGGTCATTATGTAGACATAATATTGTTTATCCATTTAATAAATAGCAGGAGATTGCTTCGTCGCTTACGCTCCTCGCAATGATATAGTAAATGACTGTCATTGCGAGCGAAGCGAAGCAATCTCACTTAAATCAGGGGATTGCTTCGTCGTCCCTGCAGACTCCTCGCAATGACGTAGTAAATAATTGTCTTTGCGACCCCGCCCAAGGCGGGAGAAGCAATCTCCATATTGAAGACTAATAAATCCATGTATCGAAACTGTTTTGCCTTTAACTTCAACAATCTTCTTTTTGAACAATCGTATCCCTCTTCCACCCCTTATCATCCCTTTCCGGATGATCCACGTTGTAATGAAGCCCCCGGCTCTCCTTTCTGGAAATGGCGGAGAGGATTATAAGCTCGGCGATAGTGGCGATGTTGCGAAGCTCCACCACCTCCTCTTTCACCGGATTGAGACCGAAAAACTCCTCAATCTCCTTTAAAATAATCTTCACCCTTGATGCTGCCCTTTTAAGCCTCCGGTCCGAGCGAACGATTCCAACGTAATCCCACATCAGGTTCTGAATCTCCTTTTTATCGTGAGAGATAATCACCCATTCCTTTTTGTGAAACCTTCCTTTCGTCTCCCAATTCTTCACCCCGGAGTATCTTTTCCCTTTCTCTTTTTTGAATTCACTTTTGGAGCTTTTTGCCGCAAAATCAGCAAAGGCAATAGCCTCCAGAAGTGAGTTGGAGGCCAATCTATTTGCCCCGTGCATTCCGGTCATGCTCACCTCGCCGCAAGCAAAAAGATTTTTTATGTTGGTGGTCCCGTTGAGGTGGGTTAAGATACCCCCGCACATGTAATGGGCAGCCGGCACAACCGGTATCCACTCTCTGGTTATGTCGATTCCTAAAGTCAGACATTTGTTATAGATATTGGGAAACCTGGTCCTGATAAAATCGGAGTTAAGGTGGGTGATGTCCAAGAACACGCAGGCATCACCTGATTTTTTCAGCTCGGAGTCGATGGCCCTTGCTACCACATCCCGGGCAGCTAATTCTTTTAAAGGGTGGTAATTGTGCATAAAGGCCTTTCCGTTCCGCAGCTTCAACTTTCCTCCCTCACCCCTTACCGCCTCGGAGATCAAAAAGGATTCGCCCTGTGGATGGTAAAGGCTGGTGGGATGAAACTGGATGAACTCCATATTGGAGATCTTTGCTCCTGCTCGGTAAGCCATGGCCACCCCGTCGCCGGTGGCTATCCGGGGGTTGGTGGTGTGTCGGTATGCCCTTCCAGCTCCTCCGGTGGCTAAAAGGATTATCCTGGATAAAAAGGTGTCGATCTTATTTTCATCGATGTCCAGGATAAAAGCACCCAGGCACTTTATGTCCTTTTTTGAACTTTTTTCGGTTATGAGATCAACCGCAATGTGATTTTCGTAAAGACGGATGTTTCCTTTTGATTTTACCGCACGCAGAAGGGCGTTCTCTATCTCCCTCCCGGTAAAATCCTGAACGTGAAGAACTCTTTTTCTCGTATGTCCGCCTTCTCTTCCCAGGTCGAATTCTCCCCTCCTGTCCCGGGTGAAATTCACTCCCAC
This sequence comes from candidate division Zixibacteria bacterium SM23_73_2, assembly GCA_001304315.1. Taxonomy (GTDB): domain Bacteria; phylum Zixibacteria; class MSB-5A5; order MSB-5A5; family SM23-73-2; genus SM23-73-2. The sequence continues at coordinate 8,611 of LJUW01000061.1, forward strand.
GCTCAATAGCTCCTTGATATATTTCGGACCTGATTTTATAACCTTCTCAACCACCTCGGGCTTGCACAGCCCATCCCCGGCTCCGAGCGTATCTTGAATATGAGCCTCAAAAGTGTCGTCCGAGGATACCACCGAGGCGATCCCCCCCTGGGCATAGTTGGTGTTGGATTCCGAGTCCTCCTTTTTGGTAACCACTACCACCTCTCCCACCTCCGATACCTTGAGAGCATAAGAAAGCCCTCCTATTCCTGAGCCTATAACTAAAAAATCGGTCTTTATCGCCATCCTAACTTCGCCTCTATGAAATCCCAGAATTCCTTTTCTTTCTCTTTTATCCTCAATCTTATCTTCACCACGTATACCGGAAGTTGAAAATCCGAAGTTTTTGGTATTCTAATCCTATCCTTCTCCGTGGTACACAGAATTTCAGTTCCTTTCTTTTTGCCTTCAACTTGAATATCCCACATATCCTTTTCCGTGTAAATATGATGATCCGGGAATTCGATATGGCTCAAAACTACCATCCCCAAATTCCTTAGCATTTTCTCAAAGGAAAAATTATCAGCAATCCCGGAAAATGCAACCGTTTTTTTGCCCCTTAAAGAGGAGGATTCAACCAACCTATCTTCGGTTAAATCCACAACCTCGGAAACCTCATAAGAGCTTTGGGCAACAAAGCAGGATGGATTATTTTTTAAAATAACATCCTGAGTATCTTTTAAGCTTTCGCTTTCTTCTTTCTGGTTTAAAACAGCCATATCCGCCCTTTTAAAGGTAGAGAGAGGCTCCCTTAACCTTCCCAGGGGAAAAAGTTTTTCTTCGGATAAAGGACGTGTGGAATCTACCATAACTAAATCCACATCCCTTTTCAAACTCCAGTGCTGAAAACCGTCATCCAGAATAAAAAGGTCTGGCTGGTATTTTTTATAAGCGAATTTAGCTGCCTCAAATCTTTTCTTATCTATCATCACCGGAACCTCTGATAGATTAGAAGCCAAAAGAGAAGGTTCGTCCCCGTAACATTCCCAGCTCAGATTATTCGGGTAACCGTAAAGCTCCTTTTGCCCTTTCCCTTTTCTTTTATATCCCCTGGTGAGAATCACGCTTTTTTTACCCTTCTTTTCAAATTCCGAAGCCAGATACAATACCATAGGGGTCTTCCCGGATCCGCCCAAAGTTAGGTTCCCCACCGAGATAACCCTGGCATCCAAGCTTTTTTTTCTGATCATTCCGTATTTATAAAAGATAACTCTTAACCAGTAAATAAAAAGAAAAACAAAGGAGAAAAAAGCTAAAACCAGATCAATTAAAAAAAACCTTGAAGATTTTCTCCAGTATCGATAAAAACCTTTCATCTTTCATCCAAGGTTTTCAAAATAAGATCGACCGTCTTCTCGGAAAAACCCCTTTGTGACAGAACTGCTTTTTTAACCCTTTGGCCCAGATCTTCTCTTAACCTATCATCCTTTAAAAGAGAGAAAAGCTTAAGATAAAGCTCATCTTTATCTTTTACCTCAATTCCTCCTCCTGAGCTTAAAACGATCTTTTTTGCGGATTGGAAATTCTCGGTATGAGGACCGAAAAGAACCGGAACTCCGAATACTGCCGGCTCCAGTATGTTGTGCCCTCCCTTTGGTATGAGGCTTCCACCCACAAAAGCAACGTCAGCACAAGAATATAAAGAGGAAAGCTCTCCGTAGGTATCCAGCAAAACGACATCCTTTTTTTCCTTCTGATCTTTTAGCCTGCTTTTTCTTATAAAACTCAATCCCAAAGAGAGCATTATGTTTTCTGTATCCTTTAATCCTTTCATATGGCGCGGGGCAAAAATCAAAGACAGGTTCTGAAAATCCTTTTTCAACCTGCTGAAAGCAACTAGTACAGCTTTTTCCTCACCTTCCCGGATGCTTCCGGCAACCACCAGTTTCGAGTCTTTTTCTATGCCCAATGACTCCTTTATCTTCTCTTTTTTATGGTTGGAAAAATCAAAAGCTATCTGATCGAATTTCAGATTTCCTAAAACGAAAGTCCTGTCCGGAGCCGCTCCCATACGGATTATCCTCTGGGCATCCTCCTCGGTTCTCATACAGAGGATGTCAATAAAGGACAGGACCAAAGAAAAAAACTTTTTGAACCGGAGATAAACTGATTGAGACTTTTTTGACAGCCTTCCGTTAATTAGAAAAACCTTAGCCCCCTCTCTTTTTGCCTCCCTGATCAGGTTGGGCCAGATCTCGGTCTCAACCAAAACCAGAGCTTTTGGATTTATCTTTTTTACAGTCCTTTTTACAAAAAAACTCAGATCAATTGGGGGATGGAAAACAAGCTGAACATCCTTTAAAATTCTTTTTGCTTCAGCCCTGCCGGTTTTGGTCAGGCTGGAGACCACTACAATGAGATCAGGTCTTTTATCTTTGAGGAAGCGGATTACCGGGGGTAAAATCTTAACCTCTCCCACTGAAGCGGTGTGAAACCAGATAAGGTCTTTTTGCATAAGATTTTCCCCGGTAGCTCTGGGAAGAAAACCCAGCCTCTCTGTGATCCCCTGTTTCTCGATCAGCGATCTTATGAAAAGATAAGGGGAAAGGATTATGAAAACAAAGGTTAGAAATATGTCATACACCAGATACATTCAAAAGCTCCGCAACGATTTTCGCACCCCTGTGGTAAGCGCCTTTCTCTCCTAAATTATCTTTAACAGTCAAAAGCCTCTCCTTTGTTTTTTCGTATCTATCCCTGTCAGTCAAAAGCTCATAAACTGCTTTGGCCACAAGCTCCGGTTTGGCCCGGTACTGGATAAACTCTTCCACTATCCTTTTGCCGGCAACGATGTTAGCCAGGCAGATGTAAGGGATTTTAACCAGACCTCTTGCCACAAGCCAGGATAAAAAACCGGTTTTGTATATTAAAACAAATGGGGTGCCCAATATAGCTGCCTCCAGAGTGGAGGTCCCTGATTTAACCAGCAAAAAATCGGAGTGCTCCATCAGGTCATAGTTAATATCCTCGATTATCTGGTAATCGAGTTTTGTGCTGGCAAGATATCCTTCCAAATAATCTTTTTTTATTGTGGGAGCCAAACTTATCCCAAGCTTTATACTCTTCAATCCTCCGCTTCGAGCAGACCTGATTTTTTCAGCTAATCTTTCACCAGCCTCAAGCATGATCGGTAAGATCTTCGATACCTCCTGTTTCCTGGACCCGGGGAAAAGACCCAAAAGCAACTCGTTTTTTCTTATACCAAGTTTACCTCTGAACTCCTCGGTTTTAGTTTTAGATTTGACTATATCCAATAGCGGGTGTCCGATTAACTCCACATCAACTCCTGCATCCTCATAGATTTTTTTCTCGAAGGGAAAAACCACCAGCATCTTGTCCACCAGCTTTTTTATCTTCTCAATTCTTTTTCCTCCCCAGGCCCAGATCTGGGGGCTGATGTAATAAAGGATGGGTATCCCTCTTTTTTTTATCCTTTTGGCGAACTTCAGGTTAAATCCCGGATAATCGACCAAGATTGCCAGATCAGGCTTTTTTTTGTCTAAAAGATGAGTCATCTTCTTCAACACGAACCTAAAAAAACCGATTTTTTTCAATACCTCCCAAAAACCCATAAAGGAAAGATCCCTTATGTGAAAGTAAAGCTCAACTCCTGCTTGTTTCATCCTGTCCCCACCCATTCCGAAGAATTGTATGCCTTGATTTAATTTTTCAAGCTCCTTTAAAAGACCCGCTGCATGTAAATCTCCGGAAGTCTCACCCGCCACCACAACGATTTTCTTCATCTTGATCTCTGCCTGTGCAGTTCAGCCACCTTTTGAATCTCCAGAGCAACCTCCAGGGCTCTTCTCCCATCCTCGCCGGTGACCTCCGGCTCAGCTTTGTTACTCACCGCATGAAGGAATGATTTAATCTCCGAGCAAAGCATGTCCTGGTCTTTGATTTCAGGCTTTAGATAGATTATCGTTTTTTTAGCATCCAGGGGTATCTGCCCCACGATCGAGGTGACTTTTGAATAATCTCTTTCAGTTTTTTCCATATCGATCAGTTTGAAAACCTCGGCCTTTCTCTCCATCAGATCCAGTGAGATATATGAGTTTTTCTGAAAGATCCTGAACTTCCTCATCGGGCTTTTTGAGATCCTGCTTGCGGTCACGTTAGCCACGCAGCCATTTTTAAAAGTTATCCGGGCATTGGCAATGTCCTCAGAATCGGTTATAACCGGCACCCCGCTGGCTTCGATTTTTTCAACCTCGGATTTGACTAAAGACAGAATCAGATCGATGTCGTGGA
>LJUW01000005.1 GCA_001304315.1 candidate division Zixibacteria bacterium SM23_73_2
CATCTGTTTCATCCGTTGGGAAATAACTCACACATCCGCTCAATCCGTTCAATCCGTTGACCCATCCGTTTCATCCGTTGGGAATCTCTCCGTTAAATCCGCTCAATCCGTTGACCCATCCGCTGACCCATCCGTTGACACCCTCACCACCTTATGATCATACAAATACCTTTTTATTTTCTTAGTAGTGGTCTTCTCAAACTCCTCCTCCCTTATCTCAAACCCTTTGATTCTTTTGTAATCTGCGATCTCAGCGCAGATTTTGACTATTTCAGACTTTATAGTCTTCTCTATCTTTGTCTCATCAAAGGCTATCTGTTCTTTTTCTGCTGTCAGGTCGAAATAATCATAGTCCGGAACGATTATGGCATAAGGCTCCTCCCCTTTACCATCCTGAGTAGGTCTCCCCAAAACCAAAGACTCTAAAATAAAGGGAGATTCGTTCAGCACGTTTTCTATCTCCTCAGGATAAACATTTTTTCCAGCCCGGGTAACGATCACACTTTTCAATCTACCCACAATATAATAATATCCGTCTTTGTCCACCCATCCGGAATCCCCGGTTAAAAACCAGCCATCCCTGAAAACTTCTTTAGTCGCTTTTTCATTATCATAATATCCAGGCATCACCCCATCTCCCCTAACAGCGATCTCTCCTACTCCATTTTTGTCCGGATTCAAAATCTCAAGCTCAATCCCGGGCAGGGGAATTCCCACAGAGGCATGCTTTGGTTTTTTTTCTGGATTAACTGTTAAGACCGGGGAGGTTTCGGTCAAACCATATCCCTGCAAAAATTTTATCCCCAGATGTTCAAAATCTTTGCCAACCTGTGGGTCCAAAGGTGCACCACCACAAATAAATAAATATATGTTGGATAGCCCTGCTTTTTCACGAAGCCCTCCAAACAAAGATTTGCCAAAATTTACTCCAAAAGCTTTTTTGAAAAATTTAGCCACTCCCAAGTTAGCCTTGAACAGACCCCGAACAAAAACTGGACGCTTTTTTACTGCCCTGAGAATAGATGTAAGCATCTTCTCGAAAAGCAGAGGCACCCCCAACATAATGGTTGCCCTTGAGTTTTTCATATCCTCCAAAAGCTCTTTGGACTTAAGGCTGCGGGCAAAAGTTATCTTGGCACCTCTTGAGATAGGAGTCAAAAATCCGCAGGTGCATTCGAAAGCATGATGAAGGGGCAAAACAGAAAGAAAATTATCTTTTGATGAAAAATCGACCACCTCCTGTAAACCGTAGATACAGGAGATGATGTTCTTATGAGTCAAAACCACACCTTTGGAGCTTCCGGTAGTACCTGAGGTAAAGATTACAGAAGCAACCTCATCTGTTTGCGGATAATGGAGATTCTTTTCAGATTCGTCACCAGCACGGAGTACCTGGGAAAAAGTAATCAATTCTTCTTGAGAGAGTTGACCCATGCAGATGATTTTTTGAGGGAAACTCAAAGAATCCGAGATCTCTTTTAAATCGGAGATGAATTTCGCTGATGCTATCACCATCTTGGCTTTTGCCTCCCTGATAATATGCTTGAGCTCAGAGGATTTTAGACAGGGATCCAAAGGAAGAACAATCCCCCCGGTTAAAAGTATGCCAAAATAGGATATCCCCCACTCCGGTCGATTTTCTGACAGAATCCCTATCCTATCACCTTTCTTAACACCCAGCTCGATCAAACCCCGGGCAAAAGCTTTGGCTTGATTTTCCAATTCCCGATAATTGATTCCAACCAATCTATTATCTCGATGATAATAGATACATACCTGATCAGAGTAGTTCCTTGCGCTTGTTTCCAGCATTTGAATCAAGGAAAGCTTTTTGAACTCCTCTGTATTCGAAGATTTCATTTTATACTTGTTTTCTTAAAAATATCAACCAGAACCCCAAAAGTCAAATACAAAAAAGCAGGCAAATGCCTGCTTTGAATTCAAAGTATCTGAGAATATTTAATAAAATAGATAAGAAAAATTCAGATGTTCAACTTATCCGCCCAATCGCCGATATAGGGAATCTTCCAGTCTTTTCCCTGAAGAGCATAAAGAATACCTAAGATCACAAAAACCAGACAGAGGATTAAAACCGCAGTCCAGAAAAGCTGGCTTATTTTGGGAAGAAGAAAAACAACCGCAACGATCTCGATCAGAAAAAGCAAAAGCCCCTGCTTTCCGTGCTTTAAAGCAAAGGGATTGTCTTTTTTATTGATCAAAGCAAAAAAACAGAGAAAGGGAACATAGGCTAAAATGGCAGCTGTTTTACCCTCCTCGATGGTTTTTTTCCCCCGATCATCAAAACTCTCCTCAGAAGAATCCTTCCACTCCTCCATTTTGTCCTCCTTATTTAAATAAATAAAAAATCAAACACCCCAGAACATCGCTTTCTTTTTGTCCAGTGGCAGGTTAAATTTAATCAGATCGGTCTGCGGCCATCTCTCCAGCTCCTTTCCTTTTTCTGAAACGACCAGCCTGAACCACAAAGACTGAGCCTTTTTGAATTGAAGAAATCTCTGGGGCAAAGATATCTCCATTATCTCATCTGAGACCACATTTATTTCATCGGTTATTTTCTGCCAATCTTTTCTCTTCTCATCGTATTCGAAAAGTTCCCCCCGGGTGTTCTGAACGGAGATTTTACAGCGCCAGGGTTCGGTGAACTCCACCTCCAGCTGGTAGTCCCCCCTCCTGTAGTCCTTTTGCTCGGTGGAGAAATCAACCCTAAAATAGAGGTTTTTTTGATCGAATCCGAAAAACAGAGCTTTTATAATATGGGATGCTTTGTGCATGGCACCACCGGATTTAAGGCAGTCCACAAATCCGGCGTTCTGCCATTCGAAAAAGTGGGTATCCCTCCCGTCCAGAGTGGGGGTTACCAGTCCGGTCGGCTCCTCGATGTAATAGGGAATCCCCTCCTTCCTTATGGGCTTGAACAGAATCTCCGGAGGTTTTTCACCTATAAGCTCATATGCGTTCACCAGATGTGATCTGAAAAGCCGGTCGAATTCCTGGTTGGATGGACCCTGATGCTCGTCTCCATACCACCAGCACCAATCCGAACCTTCGGCAATGTATATCTCCTTTAAAGCCAAGGAGAGATTTTGTTGATCTTTGCCTTTTTGTTTATTCTGGTATTGGGTGACCGCATCCCTGGTCATACTCAAAAGGTCCCAGGCTAAATTGTCCTCGGGATGACCTATCCAGATTTTGAAATCCCTGTTTATCCAGGAACCAGTCCAAAGTCTGGTAAGGGTATCCCGGGGAGGGTGCTCTTTTAAAAAATCGCTTATGGTCACGGTTCTTATCAGTGGATCATCTTCTATGCCACGATACAGATGATTCAAAAAATCATGACCGTCGTTGGTGTAATATTCCCAGCAATTCTCTCCGTCCAAAATCACCGAAACCAGGCTTCTGGATAAATTCTCCTCACCCATTTTTTCTCTTATGTCATGTAAGTTCTTCAGAAAATCGGAGGCTGCCTCCCGGGGTTCCCATTCCCGGTAAACGAAGCCTATCAGATCGGAGAGAAAATGGTCTCTGAACAAAATTGCGGTATCCCATTCTTTGAGCCGATAAGGGAAAAACCAGGCCAGAGGAAAAAGGGGCTTTTCTTTTTTCGAAACAGGCAAGCTGAGAAGAAGTATCTGTTGATCAGTTGCTATCCACTTCAGACCGTATTTGGAAAGCAAAGGGAAGATGCTTTCCGATACCGCACCCTCAGGGGGCCAGAGACCTAAAGGATCGCTTTCGAAAACACTTTTGTATAACTGGATTCCCTTCTCTATCTGCACCTCCAGATCCTCCGGATAAGAAAACTCCCTTTGGGGTAGCTGGATTTCAGGAGTGGCTGATTTGGCTGATCGGGTATCCAAAATCAATGGCATTATCGGGTGAAAATACGGGGAAAAACAGATCTCAATCTGTCCTTTCTCCTTTAGCTTTTTATATTCCGGGAGTATCTTTTTTAGAATTTCCCTCTGTTTTGAAATCAGAATCTTTTTATCATCCTCGGTGAAGTTCTCACCTTTTTTAAAAAAGTAAGCGATCTCCGGATCTGCTTTGAAAACCGGATCCACCCAGGTTAAATTGGACCAGATTTGTAAATCCAGAAAATCCTGGTTGGAATATCTTGAGGATGCAGTCCTTACATCCCTTCCCCTTTTCTCCCAGAGTTGATAGAACCTGAAGTGAGGAGAGATCATGGTCTTTAAGTTTCCGTTAAAGAAGGTGGAGAGGATCTGTTGTTTCTCCTCGGGGGAAAGCTGGGAGGCTTCTTTTTGGGTTAAATACAGATGAAGATCATAGGCATCTTTTTCTGCGTAATCGATCAACTGCTCGATCAAGGAAGGAACCAGATTAAAGGTTTGTCTAATGGAGGGGTAGTGGTTAAGAATTTCCACCATATCATAGTAATCCTTGAGGCCATGCAATCTGACCCAGGGCATCTGATAGATGTTGTCTTTCAGCCTTTTGTAATAAGGCTGATGCATATGCCAGAGGAAGGCTAAGTTCAAAGGGATTCTATCAGTTGACGTTCCCATAGGTCATCTCCGCCAGATACAATTTAGCCTGATAGGACTCCTTGGACTCAGGAGAATTCTCGACAATTCTTTCAAGAATCTCTTTGGCTTTTTCAATCTCGCCTCCCTCCCTGTAACAGTAACCTGCCTGGAAAAGGAAATCGGGAGCCAAGAAACTCCCGATATCCGCTTCAGCTGCCCGGACAAAGTATTCACCTGCGGAAAGATAATCGTTTTTCTCAAGGTAACACTGGGCCATTCCTGCTAAAGCGGAGGAAGAAAGTTGTGGATCATCCTGGTACCGCTTGGAGAAATCCTCGAAGGTCACCAGGGCTCGATCGTAGTTTTTGGAGTAGAAGTAAGCGTTACCTAAAAGAAACATCGCCTGAGGAGCAACTTCGGTCCCACCGTAAGACGAAGATACGGTGTTCAGATCGTTTATCGCCTGAAGGTAATTGCCGGAACCGAGTTCGGCTCTGGCTTTGCTGTAAAGGTTTCTGGCTTTCTGTTCCCTTTTTGCCTGAAGCTGAAAGAAAAAGACCACTGCCAATATCAAAACCACCGCAATGCCTGAGAAAAGAAGGATTCTGTTCAAGTTCCGCTGAACGTATTCCACCAGCTTGAACGCGGTGGTGACAAGTTTATCCTCCTTCATCATGTGCTTGGTTACTCTTTTTTTCGGACTCATGATCCTCCTTTCCCCAAAAGTATTATTTTTATCTATTGCAATCTAAATTTAACCAAATCCTTCTTTTTGTTCAAGGTTTTTTATATAAAAAAGGCGAAGCTTCTGCTCCGCCTGATATCATCACAGAAGTTTATTCTTAGAAGAACCCGGTGAAACCGATCATGATCTTGTGGTTTTTCCTCTCAACCGTCTCGTCAAAATCCTGGTATCTTTGTCCGGATACCCCAATTTCAGGAAGGGCAACGCTTGTCCCACTGGCTTTGATCTCATATCTGCTGTATTCGTAAGTGATGTCGAACATGATCTGGCTCCAGCCTATTCCGGTTCCTAAAGTAAATACGCTGCCTGTTATCTTATCTCCCTTTTCTCCATCGTAGGTGTATCTGGTGCTGGAAGATCTGGGGGGAGTCTGGGTGTCATCCGGATATACTAAAGTGTCTATCTTTACGTTTTCCACCGAGGTATAGGGCTTGGGATCGTTTCTGTATCCCACCCTGAGGGGGATCTTCCCGTACTCAGTGGAGAAAAGATATTCGGCACCCAACCGGAATTGAGCCACATCCTCCCACAAGAGCTTAACCGTTCTGTCAGGCAGAGAAGGATCGATCGGAGGATTAAAATCGCCCTCGCTGTAATTGGGGCTTTGAGGATAGGAGAGTTCTGTCTTGGAATATTGGGTCATCTCAATATCACCAGCCAAAGTCAGGTTTTGAATCAGGTAGGAAGCACCAATTCCCCAGGATAGGGGCATCTCCCATTTCTGTCTGTATTCTATTGGATAAAAAAGCCCTCGGGTGGAGGTCCTGTTGGGGTTGATCTCCCATTTCTTATCAACTTCATTCCACACCCTTTCATCCCATTCCAGCTTGATGTCCTGTTTCTCTTTTAAGGTGTAAGGTGTTTTCACCACTCCGCCAACCCTCAGATTCTGGAACTGATACATAGCACTCAATGTGAGATTGAATCCCGAATAATCCGCTTCAACCGAGGGTTTTAAATCCAGATACATGGTATCACTTTCCCCTTCAACCAAGACGAAGCCAGGCTGCTTTGCCTCCAGGGTATATCCACCTGTATATATGTTAACTGCCAATCCCAAAGATAGGTCAGCAATCGGATTACCTGCTAAAGCCAGAGAGAACTTATCCAATCCCCCATCCATCTCCTCCTCTAATTCAAAATCGGTTATGTCAAATGAAACCTGATCCCGGAAATATCCGATTGCATCCGTTCTAGGCTCACCCAGGGGCGGAAAAGTGAGGATTTGAAATATTCTATAGATCTCGTGCATTTTTGAGTTAAGGGCGAAAGTAGTCACAAGTATATCCGGAAACTTTCGGCTGTAGACCGGTTCCTTCTGTTCTTCCACCAGATAGTTATTAGTATAAAAAAGATGACTCCCCCCCACGTCGGATATTCGGCTGTACACCACACTACCCACCAGAGGCTGTTTTTTGACCTGGAAAGGAATAACCACCGAACCGAAGGTTATAATGTTTCTCGTATCATCCATACCCTCACTGATGGATTTGGAGCTTTCACCCCGGCTCAGAGCCTGCGCAAAGGAGGTTTTGTAGTTGTTGCTCGTGAAGTTTAAGGTCATCTGATATTTATCCAGTTGAGTCAGGCCAGCCGGATTCCAGGATGCAGCTGATGGATCATCCGATACTCCAAAAAAGGCGCCACCCATTGCTTTTGCTCTGGCACCGCCTCCCAAAAAATTATAATCGGTCAATTGAGCATAACCCAAATTGTGTGAGACCACCGCCATACAAACTAATAAAATCATCGACTTAAATTTCATCTGTTGACTCCTTTTTTTAGTTCAATGAGTATACATTATATTTCTTTTTCAAAGCTTGTCAAGGAAAATTTTTATTTGAAACAAAACCAAAATACCCCCGGCCCGACTCGAACGGGCGACCAACGGTTTAGGAAACCGCTGCTCTATCCAAACTGAGCTACGGGGGCAGATGTCATATATCATCTTTGATCCTTTTTTTAATTTAAGATTCTTTTTGAGAAAATCAAGAAAAAATCTCAACCTGTTGTTTAATTAATTAATCGGTTTAAAGTTACCCATGCAAATAAACGGGGCAGTAACAAAATTATCTCCACAATTAAAAACATAGATATAGAACCTGCCCTTCCCTAAAAGGCAAAAGCTATTTATCCCCCCACTAAATTACCGTTACGGGTTAGTAAGGGTTTTTACCCATTGACAAAATGGCTTTTTTTGTTATCTTAATAAATGGTTAACCTTAATCTGTAGGAGGAATCATGAAAAAACTGATGTTCCTTTTCTTGCTTTTAGCTGTTTTTGCTTTAAACCACAACATTTTCTCAGCTGAGCTTTCCCGCACTCTGAGTTTCGTACCGGAGTCCTTCACCTTCGAAAAATCAAAAGGATACGATCTGGTCAAGCTGAAAAGCTATCATCTTACCAACGTGCCCGGCGAACCTGCTTTACCTACGAAAAACATCTTCCTTTACCTACCCGATAACGCAAAAGTAGTTGGTTTGGAAATAAAAAGACAAGTTAAGGAGAAACTGCCAAAAGACTACCAGATTTTCCCGTCCCAGCCCCCCAGACCCACGATGGAATCCAACCAGCCGATTTCCTTTTTCCCGCCCGACCCAAAAGTGTACAACTCCTCTTCTCCCTACCCGGAGATTCCTATAAAGTACATCAAAACCGGAACTCTGGGAGGAAGGAAAATTGCTTTGCTTAAGGTTTCTCCTCTGTATTGGATTCCCAAAGATAAAAGCCTCTATCTCAACAAACAGATCGATTTTGAGCTTAAATACGAACTAAACGATCAAAGCAAAATCCCTCCAAATAGGACCCCGAAAACCCAAGGTATATACGATCAGATAATCACCAGCTTAGTTGAAAACCCATCCGATTTGCCTGCCCTCTCTCAGGTCCCTAACCAGACCGGAGGCACGCACGAGTACCTGATTATCACTCACTTTAATCTGGACACCTCTTTCCAGAGGTTAGCTGACTGGAAAAAGAAAAAGGGAATCCGCACCCAGATCAGAAACACCCTGTGGATTCAGAACAACTATCCTGGAGATAACCTGGCAGAGAGAATCAGAAACTACATCAAGATAGCCTATCAGGATTCAGGATGCGTGTGGGTTCTTCTGGGAGGGGATACGCAAATCATTCCAGAAAGAATTGCATACATCGAGTTCCAGAGTATCACCGAGGAAATTCCCTCCGACCTTTACTACTCGGATCTGGATGGAACCTGGGATTACAACGGGAACAACATCTATGGAGAGCCTGAAGACAGCCTGGACCTCTTACCCGACGTCTTTGTGGGAAGAGCGCCGGTAAGCTCGGTGGAACAAGTTCAAAACTTTATAAACAAGGTCTTTACCTATGAAAAAAATCCTCCCACCGATTACCAGAAAAGGGTTCTGTTCTTCGCCGAGTACTCTGATCCGGAGACGGATGATGCGGTGGCCAAGGATATGATAGATTCATACTACATCCCCCCGGATTTTGAACCGGTAGTCAAGTTGTATGAGAGGGATGGAAATGAGGACGCTCTAACTGTTCTTGATTCCATGGATTCAGGGTTTAATTTCCTTAATCACTGCGGCCATGCCAACTCGGTGGTGCTGTGCACAGGACCGGATTACATCTATATAACCGACATGGACGATCTGGTCAACTCCCCCAGGTTCTCAGGCTTTTTGTTCTCTACCGGATGCTGGCCAGCAGCCATAGATGGGGATTGCATTGGCGAGCATTTCGTTAACAATCCCAATGGTGGAGGCTTTTTTGTGGGTAATTCAAGATACGGATATTACACCCCTACCCTTCCCGGATATGGTACCTCCCAGCTTTTTGACCAGGAATTTTTCGCATCGATCTTCGAGCGAGGAATTCCCCGTATCGGTCAGGTACTGGCCGATTCTAAATTAAGATTCGTTGCCGATGCTCAAGCGGAGAACGACTTCAGGTGGACTGAATTCTGTCTGCTGTTTTTGGGGGACCCGGAGATGCCCTTGTGGACCGACACGCCAGAAGCCCTTCAGGTGAGTTTCCCCGAGACCTTGGTCGTGGGTGAGAATCACTTCGAGGTATCGGTAACAGATGATGCAGGTACGCCTATTCCGGAGGCAATGGTCTGCGTTGCCAAGCCGGATACCCAGGAAGTATATCAGGTGGGGAAAACCAACTCGGCTGGCCAGATTTTCCTGGATGTTCACCCGGTTGCTATGGGCTCCCTTTATGTAACGGTAACCCATCCAAACTTCTTGCCCTTTGAGAGCGGGACCTGGGTAAGATATACTGCACCCTGCGTACTTTATAAATCCCATTCGATCACCGATCCCGGAAACTCAGATGGAATCATAAATCCCGGCGAGAAGATTGACCTTATTTTGACTTTGGGTAACTTCGGGGACCAGGAAGCCACTGGAGTCGTTTGCACTTTATACTGCTCTGATCCCTCAATTGAGCTCTTGGATTCAACCGGGGATTTTGGAAGCATAACTTCACAGGGAGAGGCACAGGATCAGTTCACCTTTAACGTATCATCCGGGTGTGCTGATAATCACACCATAAGTTTCGATTTAAAGATCTCGGACGGAGATTCTAATGTCTGGACCTCAAAGCTCGGTTTAAAAGTTGGAAAACCGATTTTATGCTATGTGAGAAATTCAGTCGCCGATGGTCCGGGCGGTAATGCCAGACCCGACCCCGGAGAAACGGTTAAACTGAGGATCTATCTTCAGAACACCGGGCTGGGCAATGGTTACGATGTTTATACCAAGCTCAGCACCACCGATCCCTACGTTAATGTAACCCAGGATTCCTCCTATTTCGGTGATATTCCCTCCGAAAGCTTAAAAGTCTCCAGCAATTTCTATACCATGGAAATCGGGATCCCTCCGACACTCCCCTACTTCGCCACCCTGAATCTTAACATACAAGCTCAGGATTATTCAGGATCTGAGGATTTCATTATCATAATCGGTGGAGATGATTTTGTAGACGATGCCGAATCTGGTGAAAATGGCTGGACCCACTGGGGAACCCAGGACAACTGGCATCTGACCAACCACCGCTATAACTCGGAGAACACCTGCTGGTATGTGGGAGAAGAGGGGAGCTGGACCTACTCAGCCGGATTCACCTCCTATCTCCTGTCCCCGGCCGTGGTTTTACCCGAGAACGCCCAGCTCTCATTCTGGACCTGGTACGATGTCGAGGCTGGATGGGACTTCGGTTACTGCGAGATCACCGGAATTGATCTGCCGGATACGTTGAAATGGAAGGTTCTAACCATGATGAACGGAGTATCCAACGGGTGGGAGAAAAAGGAATTCGACTTATCGGAGTACTTCGGGGATACCATTCAGGTAAGGTTCATCTTCTTCTCGGATGATGATTCCTACCAATACGAGGGCTGGTACATAGACGATATTGAGATCAAAGGAGGAAGAACCTATACCTGCGGGGATCCTAATGCCGATGGAACGATTGACCTCTCGGATGTTATCTGTTTAGCCAACTTTCTGCTTAAAAGTGGAGATGCTCCCAATCCTATGGAATCGGCTGACGTTAACTGCGATGGGGATATTAATCTTTCGGATGTTATCTATTTAGCCAACTATCTTTTGAAAAGTGGACCTCCCCCCTGTTAAAAAACAAAATAGTCATATATAAAAGCCCCGGGTTAAACAAGCACGGGGCTTTTTTGTTGTCATAAATATTATCTATAAATTAAAGGATCCGTTCAATAAAAATCAATATTAATCCATAGTTGCTACCAGCAGCACAGCGTGAATCCGGGTATCCCAAAATTCACCTTAGCCAAGATAATGATATCGCTGGTATCGAGTGCCTGATCGCAGTTCACGTCCGCAGCTTCGAACCTGTAGGGAGCTGGTCCACTTTTGAATTTGTAATTAGCCAGATAGATCACGTCCGAGAGATCCACATAGAGGTTAGCGTTTACATCCCCGCATATAAAGGGCACCTCTCTGATCTGGAAACATTTGTAGACGTATTGGGGTACGTAACCAATAGCCATAGGTATCTGCAACATAGGGATCACCCCTCCTGGCTGGAATATGGGAATGGTGTCCAAACACAAGCAACCTTCATAGCTTACAGTGAATATCAGATGGGCTAAAAATCCAGGCGTAGAGAATGAATCGGTGAAACTGACAGCTGAAATTGCAAAATTCGGTGGAGTCGGGGTAGGCTCCACACCATATATTTTCAAGCTCACAATGCTCCAACCTTCCAGGAATGTTCCGGTAAAGCAGTTGGGTTCATTATCAGGATGATTTTTTGTGTAATCCAGATAGGTAGGCATTGAAACCGGATCATAGCAGTAATCCACAAAGGGGAGAGAAACTCCGGATACTCCATTATCGGTCCAGACCATAAGATCTACCGATACATCAGCAGGAAAAGTGCCTGGTTTAACATAGAGGGTATCACCCCGATGAAATCCCGAAGCCTCCCAGTATACTGTATCAGGATTCCCTGGATCCTGGGCAAACACAGTAATGGTAAAAGACAGGATTAAAAATGTTAAAATAAAGAAGCGTTTCATCTCAAAACCTCCTTTTGAATTTTGTAATTATAATTGAAAAGTTTAGAAACTATATTCTCCCTTCTATTTTATCGTTTATTAATCATAAAAATCAATTCTTCGACATTATTTCAAAAGGACCATTTTATTTGTAGCACTCTTCTCACCAAAATTCAACTGGCAGAAATAGATTCCAGAAGCGACGTCCTCACCAAAAGTATTCTTACCATGCCAGGTGATCTCATGCTCGCCAGCACCATACCAGGAACTGTGGCTCCACACCAACTGTCCTGTTATGTTGTAAATGTTCAGGCTAACATTGCCAGCCTCAGGAAGCGCAAAGGCTATGTTGGTCTCCGGGTTGAATGGGTTGGGATAGTTGCCCTTCAAAGCTCTTTTCATATCATTCTTTACCTCTACTTCTACCAACTCTCCAACTGCACCCCCCGCCGAAAATCGTTATCATTCACCCGTATTCCACCATCAAAGAAGTACAACAGCTTCCGTATCTCGTAGTTCGGAACTGTCGGATCATAAGGGAATTGAGTGGAATCAGCGGAAACGAACCAGACATATCCAGTTGGATCCGAGAAGGTGTTCTCATCCCAGATGCCAACGTCCCACTCGAATATAACTGGAAGCTTTAAGCCCTTCAAGGTCGCGTCGTTCTTGATCTCAAACTTCAGGTAGAACAACACACACTCCTCCTGATGCGGAGCTATCGGATATCCCTGATAGCCATCCGGCAAATCACCTATTCCTACCACTTTGATTTTCCTCTTGTGAACCTCGGTGCAGGGTAGCCACTCGTACATGAACTCCTCGAACTTGTAGTGCGGGTTGTGAGGACCGATGTTAAAGTCAATCTCATCGATGCAATCGCCTCTGATCACATCGTGCAGGGTCAGCACGTTGGGATCCCATTTCACCAGAATCTTGAATCCGCCAAACTCCACGAAGTTCTGCAGGTAAATCGGCAGATAAACAACGTCGCCGACTGCGGCAAAATCTTCATGGGCAATGGACACGAATCCAGCCACGTAAATCAGGTTGACGTCGATAGTGCAGCAAGCGGTGGCTGTGAATTCATCAATGAAGCAAACCTCAAGTTGAACGACCGACTCGGTGTAACCTGCGGAGTTAAACTCGAAGGTGGCGGTTCCGGCCTCACCACCAGGAAAGTCAGTCATAGTACAAGCACCACAGCCAACATCACTCAGAACAGTGCAAGTACCGCAAGTGACAACATCATCTTCAAGATCGTCATAGCCAACCTGGAAGGTAATCAGATCTCCGCCAAATCCATCGACACTAGTCGGGCAGGTCAGGTCTGGAGCAGTGTTGAATCTCTCCGCAATCACGAAGCAGCAGATCGACTCGTCGAACCCAGGAATGTAGATGACAGCACCAGGGGTAGTCATGCTGAAGGTACCTCCACCGGGCTGGAATGCACCGGGGATAGTATCCAGGCAGAGACAGCCAGGTATGGTTGCTCCAGCAGGAATGGTGAAGGTCAGGTGAGCCAGATCGTAAGATTGCATAACTCCGGTTACTCCGAAGGAATCGGTGAAATGAACTGCTCCAATCAAAAAGTTGGGGGGACTGGAAGTGGGAGTAACACCATAGAGGTTAGAAGCAACGATGCTGAAGTTCTCGATGGCTGTTCCCGTGTAAGCATTGGGAGTACAGGAATCCGGATCGTTTTTGTTCGGATCCAGATAGGTGGGCATGGTCGATGCATCGTAGCAGATGTCATAAAAGGGCACTGAGACCCCTGAGATTCCATTGTCAGTCTCAATCTTTATATCCACGTTGACATCCCAGGGAAGAATATTTGGAGACATGTATAAAGTATCCCCATCAGCAGAGTGCATTCCTGTAGCTTCAAAGTAGACCTTATCGGGCTCTCCGGGATCGTTTCCACGATCATCAGCCCAGAGAGTTAAGGGAAATAGAAACAGATTCAGACCAAAGAAAATTATAAGAAAATATCTCAAGGTTTTTACCCTTTCAAATATACCCTCTTTAAAACCAGAACTTAACAATCCAAAAAATTTAATCAAAGAATTGAATTCCTCTTTCCCGAATCAATGAGCAAAAATTCAGACTATATTTGGATTCTTTTAATATAATATAATGTTAAATAATTAAATTGTCAAGGGAAAAGGAGTCAAAATTAAGTATATTATTTGTAATACCTTGGGATTTAACCTCTTATAAAATGGCAGAGCAGACGCTCTTGTCCGTTATAAAGTATTTAAACCGAAGTTATGATCGCTAAACTAATCATATTCCTTTTCATATTGAATTATAGAAAAGAAATCATATTTCGAAATCTTATCCCTTCCCTTTAAATAGGAAAGCTCGATCATAACCGAAATCCCGACAACTATCCCTTCGAGCTTCTCCACCAATTTTGCCGTAGCCTCCAGAGTACCACCGGTAGCTAAAAGATCGTCCACGATCAAAACCCTCTGTCCCTTAAACACAGCATCGGTGTGCATCTCCAAAGAATCGGTGCCGTACTCCAGATCGTATTTCTCAACGATCGTATCCGAGGGAAGCTTCCCCCTCTTTCTCACCGGGATGATGCCCATGCCTAATCTGTCAGCCAGAGCACCGCCTAATATAAACCCCCTGGATTCGATGGCAGCAACCAGATCGATTTTTTTACCCTTGCAGCTATCACATAAAATATCCACCACCTCCCTGAAGGCATTCCCATCCTTTAGCAAGGTGGTGATATCCTTGAAAACCACGCCTTTTTTAGGGTAGTCGGGCACATCCCTTATCAGCTTTTTTAAATTCTTTTGCATTTTGTCATCCTTTAAAATCTTATGTCGAAGTTATCGAACTTTCTTTTATATTCATCCCACTGGACGTTTACCGAGGTGATGTGAGCGGAGGTGGGGCCTATTTTAATCTCCTTTAAAAAATCCATAATCATCCCCCGATCACCCTCCACCTCTATCTCCACCTGATCCATATACAGGTTTTTAACGTAACCTTTGAGGTTGTACTGGCTGGCTTTCCGGTATACGAAATACCTGAACCCCACTCCCTGAACAACACCTGAGACGATCATATGGGCAAATACATTGCCTGGGTTCATTTCTTCTTCAGGGCTTGAAAAACAAGTTTAACTGCTTTTTGGGGATCCTTTGTCTGCTTCATCTTCTCCGCCACCTGCCAGGTGGAGATACCCACCACCGGTTTATCCATTTTCAAACAGAAGGCCAGCTCGGAGAGGGTCCCGTATCTTCCCGGAAGGGCTACCACTGCATCGGAGGTTCGTATAACCAAAAGGTTTCTGGCCTCTCCTATTCCAGTAGGGATGGGGATGTCGATGTAAGGATTGGCATCTATTTTCTCATCGCCGGGAAGAAGACCCAAAGTCAAACCGCCGTTCTCCTTAGCACCCTTTGCTGCCCCCTCCATCACCCCGCCCAATCCACCGCAGACTAATACCGCCCCCTTTTTTGCAATCCCAGCTCCAACCTCAAAAGCCAGATCATAGATCTTTTTGGAACACTTACCAGCGCCTATAACCCCGATGAAAACCTGTGACTTCTTTTTCATCTTTTCCCTCCTCAGAAGACTTCCCTGTCCCTTTGGTTTAATGTTTGAAGCAGTTTCCCTTTTTTTTCAGTTCATCTTTAGAACAAACGATCTGACAGCTCAGCCACGAATTCCTCTTTTATCCTGACCAAGATCCAGAGAGTTCGTTTTGAGTCTTTGGAATCAAATTATAATTTGAAAATCTGGTCGGGGCGACTGGATTTGAACCAGCGACTCCTTGGTCCCGAACCAAGTGCTCTACCAGACTGAGCTACGCCCCGCAAAAGAACTATTCTGAAAGGAAGGGAGCTTTTCCCCTCCCTTTATATAACGGAAAAAAATATAAAATAATTATTGGGGTTGTCAAGAAAAGAATCAAAAGAAAATACCAGGGAAATTCAAGTTAATATTTTAATCTGCTGCTCAGCCTTCCAAAACTGAATCCTTTGTGTTACCTGAATCAAAGATTTAATAAACCAAAAAAAATCCCGCTTAAAGAATCTTCCAGCTTTTTATCTTATCTATCACCTGATAATTGGTGAAATCGATTTGAAGCGGGGTAATGGATACCAGCCCCTGTTTTATGGCATAAAAGTCGGTTCCCCTTTTTTTGCTGAAGGTGATGTCCTGTTCCCCTATCCAGACAAAGGATTTGCCCCGGTTTTCTACCTTTTTCATTTTTACTTTTTTAACTTTGGTTTTATCCAAGCTGGTGATGGCATAGCCCTTGATCTTACCCTTGGGGGTGATCAGGTTAACGTTCAAAAGGGTATCTTCGGGCAAGCCGTTTTGACCGGCAAACAGAGCCACTTTTTTTACGAATTTAGCTCCGACCTCAAAAGAGCCGGATTTAAAATCCACCAGAGAGGCAGCAATCGAAGGGATACCCAGAACCGTCCCCTCTATAGCTCCGGCAACCGTACCGGAGTAAGTTACGTCTTCTCCTAAATTGGGCCCGTGGTTGATCCCCGAGACAACAAGATCCGGTTTTCTTTTCAAAATACCGAAAACCGCAATCATCACCGCATCAGTGGGAGTTCCATCGACCGAGAATACCCTGTTCCCGATCTTTTTAAGCTCCAGAGGGCGTTGCAGGGTAAGGGAATGGCTCACACCGCTCTGCTCCCCTGAGGGAGCGACTACCCATACCTCCCCTATCTTTGAAAGCTCCTTTTTCATTGATAGAAGCCCAAAAGCCTCAACTCCGTCGTCGTTGGTAAGAAGAATTAACACTTTCCCTCCGGATAACAAAAATAAACTCTATTCAAATTTTCAAAAAATCCGTTCGACCAAAATAAATAAGTTCATTTTTAAATGACATCTCTGAGTCTTGAATTTAATTACTACGAAAATTCAGTTGCAAATATTAAACAGACAAAATCCTTAGCTTGACTAAAACTCCTCTACCACCATAAACTTTTCCATAAAAGGTACAAAAATCTCCAGGTATCAACTAAGGGATTAATGGAGCTTTTCGATCCGGCGTAAATCGTGGGAATCGGGACTTCGTAAAAATTAAATCCCAACCTGGCTCCCTTGAGTAAAATCTCCGATTCCAACTGGTATTCTTTCGACTTCAATCTCATCTTTTTAAAACAAAAGATTGGAATTAGCCTATATCCGGATTGGCTGTCGTATATTCTTTTACCCGCTATAACAGATATTATAAGGGAGGTCAAGACATTGGTTATAAATCTTGAAAAAGGCATGTTCCCTAAATTTCTTTTTCTCGTTCCCAAAAAGATAGTGTTTTTGTTTTTTTCTTTTTTCGCCAGAAAATCACCGATAAGCTCAGGCGGATGCTGCAAATCAGCATCTAAAGTCAAAACCCCGTCATATCCCTTTTTAAGAGCAAATTCGAATCCAGTCAAAAGAGCCTTCCCTTTCCCCTGGTTATCTTTGTGTCGAAAAACAACAACCCCTTTTTCTTTTGCGATATCAAAGGTTCTATCAACCGAGCCATCATCCACCACTAAAATGTCCTCTTTTTCAAAAAAGGGAAGAAGTTGCACGATCAAAGAGGATAAAGTTACAGAGGCATTATAGGCTGGGATTAAAATCAGGATTTTTTCCATTCAACTAAAAAAGAAAAGAGCATACACTGCTCTTGTTTCTTTTAAAATGGTCGGGGCGAGCCGATTCGAACGGCCGACCACTCGCACCCCAAGCGAGTGCGCTAACCAGACTGCGCCACGCCCCGATATATCAGAAAAGTTTTAAAATCTCCTCCAATTCCCTTTTCACATCAGAAAGTACACTTTTTAGCTTAATCTTCTCCTTCTCCTTTAAAGCCGTTACCTTTTTATTTTTGTTCCTGTAATTCTTTAATTTGCTTCTTGCTCCCTCGATAGTATAACCCTCATTGTAAAGTAGATATTTGATCTGGTTTATAAGCTCTATGTCCTTCTGTTGATAGGAGCGGTTGCCTGCCCGGTTTTTCTTGGGCCTTAAATTTGGAAACTCCTTTTCCCAAAATCTTAAAACATAAGGCTTGATCCCGGTTGTCTTGCTTACCTCGCTTATCGAATGGTAAAGTTTTCCTTTAGCGTTTTTTGGCAACTCGAGCTCCCGAATAGATTTTTACTTAAGATAAAACAATAGATTTTTTTGTCAACCCCAAATTTCAGATTTTGGATCCCGGGACATAAGATCGTAAACTCCCCTCATCGGATCCTTATTTTTGAATAAAACCAGATAAACCTGTTCTGTTATCGGCATCTCCACATTGAACTTCTCAGATAATTGGTAAACAGATAGAGTCGTCTTAACCCCCTCGGCAACCATAACCAAATCCTTAAGTGTCTTTTTTAGTTTTTCCCCTTTCCCGATCTGTTCTCCCACAAACCTGTTTCTGGAATAAGGAGAAAAGCAGGTGGTGATCAGATCACCCATCCCAGAAAGCCCGGCAAAGGTCCGGGATTTGGCTCCCATTCTTTCCCCCAGCCTTATCATCTCGGCCAATCCTCTGGTCAAAAGAGCTCCCTTGGTATTCTCACCTAAATTCAAGCCATCACATATACCTGAGGCAATGGCGATTACGTTTTTTAAGGAGCCCCCCAGCTCAACCCCCACCAGATCGGAGTTGGTGTAAACCCTGAAAAAGGGATTGATCAGAGTTCCTTGAATCCTTTTAGCTACCTTTTCATCGGATCCAGCCACAACAACTGTGGTGGGGATCCTTTTTGAAACCTCCTCCGCATGGGAGGGACCGGATAAAGTGGTTATGTTCTTATTGAGTTTTTTGGGAAGCTCGGAGATCAAAACCTCGGACATCCGGCAAAGGCTTTTGTTCTCGATCCCTTTGGCTAAGTTGACTATCAAAGGTCGATTAAGATTTAACTCAGCCAACTTTTTTGCAACCTCCCTTACAGTATGGGATGGAATCGCTAGAAGCAGAAGTTCAGAATCAAAAGTTGCATCCTTTAAATCATCTGTTATTTTAACCTTCCGGGGTATTCTTATGCCCGGCAATTTTTTAGGATGCTCCCTTTTGCTCTTTAATCTGGCCATCTCCCTGGGATTAAACTCCCAAAGAGTAATTTCGTGCCCCTCGGAGTTAAGCATAACCGATAGAGCAATACCCCAGCTTCCAGCACCCAAAATTGAGATTTTTCTTTTCTTTTTTGGAGGAATCATCTGAAAAACCAGTTTAAATCTTCTGCCCTATCTTATTTTCTTCCCCTTTTAATAATCTTTTGATATTCGATTTGTGGGTAAAGAAAATCAAGATAGTTAAAGCTAAGGTTATAAAGACCAGTTCATCTTTTACTTTAAGGTTAAAATAATACTTTTCCAGAATCAAAGCAAGGGATAAAAAAAGTGTTGCACACAAAGAGCCTAAAGAGACATATCTGGTTAAAGCTACAATAATTATAAAGAGACAAAGTGCCAATATTATCTCTTTTGGTATTAGAGCCAAAAATACTCCCATTCCTGTCCCTATTCCCTTGCCCCCTTTAAAACCAATGTAGACCGGAAAGATATGACCTAAAATAGCTGATACCCCTGCTAAAAGCTGTAAGGTTATTAAGTTTAAATAGAGATTATTGGAAGCAATCTGGGATATCCATAAAACTGCGGCTATCCCTTTAAAAGCATCGATCGATAAAACGATAACTGCAGGGACAATTCCTAAAACCCTGTAAACATTGGTAGCCCCAGTATTTTTCGAACCATAATCCCTGATATCGATCCCTTTCCATAACCTGCTGAATATAACGCTTGTAGGAAAAGAACCTAAAAGATAACTTAATATTATGACTAAAATCAAATCAATCATTTTTATTTTGTTTTTTCATTTTAAATGTAATTGTTGCCAAATTCTACAAATGTCACCCTGAACGAAGTGAAGGGTCTTTTATTTGCAGGAAATTCGAAGAATGCTTCGCAACTGAGATTCTTCTCCCGCCAAAGGCGGGATCAGAATGACATAACAAAATTGAGCAACAATCTCCCAAATTTTGCATTTTTAATTTAAATTTTTATTTTTTCATTTTAAACTTTTAATTTATCTTTTGATAAAGTATCCATTCCTCATTCTTTTTATCCTTTCTGTCAAGATAAATCTCAAAAATCTCTCCCCTATCTGTTTTAACTTTATAATAATTACGATGATGCCTCAGTCTCCAGCTTTTCTTTTTAGGAGCACCCTTTGAAAAACCCCAATCCGCCCGGCTTTCTGTCACCTCTTTTATTTTATATTCTTTTCCTCTCCATAAAAAAGAGACAGGTGTTCTCAGCTTTTCATCTTTTGTAACTTCGATTTTTTCGGAAATGAACTGCATCATAAAAAATGTTTTTGTAGGGGCGGGGCTTGTTGAGCTTTGCGAAATCCCGTTTTACGGGATTCCCTCCCACCCCTACATTCTTATTCCCTTTTCCTCACCTTGATCCTCAAAGGCACTCCTTGGTATCCAAAATGCTCCCTGAGTCTATTTTCTAAAAATCTCAGATAATTTTTCTGCAGAAACTCAGGATAATTACAGAAAAAAACGAATGTGGGCGGCTCCACACCGGTCTGGGTAACATAATATATCTTTATGTATTTCCCCATCTTCTGAGCAGGAGGCCTTCTCTCAATCTCAGTTTTCATCTTATCATTTAACTCACTGGTCTGGATTCTTCTTTTCCTCTCATCGTAGACTTTCAAAGCCAGATTCAAAGTCTGATTTAACCTCTTTTTAGTTTTAGCTGAAATATATATTATTGGGATATAGTCTAAAGAAGGTGCTTTTTTTTGAATGGCTTTGGTATAAAAGTCAGCTGTTGTGCTTTCCTTTTCCACCAGGTCCCATTTGTTCACCACCATCACCATCCCTTTTCTTGCCTTCTCCACCTCCTCGAAGATCTTAAGGTCCTGACTTAAAAGCCCCTCCTGAGCTTCGATTAAAACTAAAGCCACATCACAGCGCTGAATGCTCCTTAAGGTTCTTAAGGAAGTATAGAAATCCAGATCCTCTTTAATCCTGGACTTTCGCTTCAAGCCCGCAGTGTCGATCAAGGTGAAGGTTTTGTCATTAATTTGAATTTTAGTATCGATAGAATCCCTAGTTGTTCCGGGGAGGTCGGTTACGATAAGCTTTTCCTCTCCCAGTATCGCATTCACCAGGGAGGATTTTCCAACATTGGGACGACCTAAAACTGCGATTTTTATCCCCTCCTTTTCCTCCTCCTCGATTTTAACCTCTGGCAAAAAGTCAGAAATCTTATCCAGAAGCTCACCTGTGTTTCTTCCTGAAGCTGCGGAAACAGCAATCGGATCTCCCAGACCCAATCTTTTAAATCCAAAAATTTCCTGCTCCTCTTTTTGATTATCAACCTTGTTCGCTACCAGGATAATTTTTTTGCCAACTTTTCTCAATCTTTTAGCAATGTCCTGTTCTATGATCTGAATGCCGACCTTGTTGTCAACCAAAAACAAAACCAAATCAGCCTCATAAATTGCGGTCTCAACCTGAGCCAAAACTTTCTTTTCAAGCTGATCTTTAGTTTTAGGTATAAAACCTCCGGTATCCACCAGAAAAAAATCCTTCCCCGCCCAGCTGCACTCCGCATAGTTTCTGTCCCTGGTAACACCCGGGGTTTTATCAACCACCGCCATTTTCTTCCTTATCAGCCGGTTGAAAAGGGTCGATTTCCCCACATTGGGTCTTCCGATTATGGCAACGATCGGTTTTTGCATAAGGGGTGAGATTTGATAGTAATTTTTTTATCAAGCAAGGCTAAAGCCCTGCATTACGATTTGTTATTATATTATCTATTGTTTCCAAAATATTATATGAACCAACCACTACTTTTCTTTTAAGTTTTTTTTCCAAATAATCTGGAGTTAAATCGTCCAAAAACAATCCATCGGAATTAATGCAATCTGGAGGCAGGATTACTATTTCACCAAATTTCATTTTTCTCAGCGATTCAAAAATATCCCTCCCTGACAAAAGTCCGGATATGGTAACAGATCTTCCCAAAAAATTATTCTCTATCTCTACTGTTCTCACCTTTAAATTCTCAATCTTGTTCAGTCTCTTTTCGATCTTCTCTTTAATGATCTTTAAAGCCAATTTTCCGGTTACTAAAATCAAACTCAATTTTCTCTTCGATCTTTTTGGTAGTTTTTTCTGCTCCGATTTAAAATCATCCAGAAATCTTCTCACCATCCCCACCCCATTTTCAATCTGGTGGAAATCATCATAATACCCGCTCGGGGGAATGTCAAGCCCAGCCATAAGAAAAAACTCATCTGCAGCATAGATAAAACCCTCGCCAGATCTTTTTCTTAAGATTCTTTGCCAGAAATCAACCTTTTCTACGATCTGCAGAGCAATCCTTTTGTTCACCGGCTTGACCTCTGGCAAATTCTTTCTGAATCTGGTTAAACCCACTGGAACGATAGCTAAAGATTTAACCTGTGGATAAAAATCTGCTAAATCGAAAACGGTCTTTTCCAGATTTTTTCCATCATTTATATTCGGTAATAAAACTATCTGGGTGTGAAGCTCAATTCTTTGTTGCGTCAATCTTTTTATCAGAGGAAGAATCGGCGGAATCCTCTGGTTGCCCAAAATCTTTTTCCTCAACTCCTCATCTGTTGTATGAACTGAGATGTAAAGCGGAGATATTCTCTGGTTTTCTATTCTCTTGAAATCCTCATCAGAGAGATTGGTCAGGGTGATGAAATTTCCGAAAAGAAAGGAAAGCCGGAAATCCTCGTCTTTGAAATAAAGTGTCCTTCTAAGACCTTTCGGAAGCTGATCAATAAAACAAAAAATACATCTGTTTTTGCAAGCTTTGTATTTTGTTTTTTCAAGTATGATTCCTAAATCATCCTCCTCTTTCTTTTTGATCTTAATCTCTTTTAACCCACCCTTATTATCTTCTAACTTCAATACTATTTTTTTATCCGACGCATAAAACCTGTAATCGATTATATCCCTAACCGGATTATCGTTAATCTCTTTAATCTTTTCTCCTGCACGGATCCCGTGTTTAAAAGCGATACTATCCTTCTGGACTTCTGAGATTTTCATAACGGGATTAATATAATATGATAAGGATAAAACAAAAAAGAAAAAAGCGGGTGAAGGGAGTTGAACCCTCGACGTCAAGCTTGGGAAGCTTGCATTCTACCGCTGAATTACACCCGCTTTATTACTAATTTATTACAAAAATATTTTTGTTTGTCAAGTTTTTTGTTTGATTTCTGGATTGTCAAGCTTCAGCTTTGTCTAAAATCATAAAAAAGGTAATCCCAGGTTAGTCTGTGTGAAAACTATGTTTTGAAGTGGTAGCAGCAACCTTTCCGCCAAAGGTGGATCCACCTACGGTGAATAGGTTACGTTAGTTATTGAAATTCAATACTCCGATTTCGCCCCGTTCAGCGGGGCGGCTACCAAAAATAAAGATTACCGAATTATAGAAAGACCTAAATACCTGCAGCCAAGATTTTGCCAATCAAAAACCCCATCTCTTTGAAGAATGGGGTTTTTTATTTTTCATTTTTTATTTTAAATTTTGAATTTAGACCTTAACCGTTTCCTCTTTAATCTTAAACCTTTTATCCAGCTTTTTCATCTTCTCCACGATACCACCGTATTCCAGTTCAGAATAAGGAAGCATGGCGCATCCGGAGAATCCCTGGCGCCTTATTTCCAGAGCCTTATGGGAAACTTGATCCCTTATGTACTCCCAGAAAGGATGGTCAAAGCAGTCCGCTGGCTCGGTGAATTTACCCTCTCTCATCGAAAATGCCTGAGCAGTTACAACCGGTGGTCCATCGAAAAAGGATATAGTTGAGTTAGCTTTGGATGGCATCAAAGGTCCAGTATGGCTTCCCCTCATAAACCCGGCCACGAAATGTCCGATGCTGTAAGGGGACAGCACCTCACCGGTGGCTGGAAAATCACTCTGCACCCTGACCAGAGCAACCGGATCATCTTTTCCGGTGTATTTCCCTGCGATATTGTGAAGCCTGGTGGTGCTGACTGCAGCTGCCTGCTCATCTTCATTTTTGACCCAAATGGATTCTACGACGAACCGCTGATTGTCACGTAAAAGGGCAGCGATGTCGTAAAGCTCCTCAGGAGAGTTAAGCTCAATTACCCTGTCTGCCTCGGTATGGGAAACGTCCATTATAATGAATTTGAAACCCTCCATTTTGGGGGAAAGCATAAGCCCGGCATTGTGCATCGGATCAGTGAAAGCCAGATACAAAGGGAGATTATAGGCGCCCGGATCGGTTTTATCAGCTGCGAAAAATATGAATGACTCGTTGGGTCTTTCATCCAATTCGATCTCAGCCACAGCCGGACCCATACCCTTGACGTTGCCGGAAAAGGCATCCTTT
The DNA here is from genome assembly GCA_001304315.1 of candidate division Zixibacteria bacterium SM23_73_2. Lineage (GTDB taxonomy): Bacteria > Zixibacteria > MSB-5A5 > MSB-5A5 > SM23-73-2 > SM23-73-2. The sequence continues at coordinate 24,181 of LJUW01000005.1, forward strand.
AGGAGGTCCTGACCTGCTCCGTAAAGTCCCTGAGACTTCGCAACCTCGGTTCCCTTGATGAAAGCGTCCCAGGCCAACTTGTGAATATCGGAATCCAGCTTACCCTTCTGATGGGACATGAGGATAGCAACGTCATCTCCGGTTGAGCTTATGTAAAAATCCTTGAGTAGACCTTTGCCAAGACCTTTGGATTTAACATGCTCATTCACCGCCTCTTTCAATTTCTGGCTTGGTTTAATATGTCCTCCGATACTTCCAATATCCGCCTTGATTATACTTAAGGTAATCTTCATCTAAAATCCTCCTCTAAAATGTTTACCCTTCAAAAGTTTATCTGAATGCTACGCATCAATCAAAAATATGTTGTAAAAACCCTTTTTTATTTTATCGGTAATTCCCGGAAAAAGTGAAATGCAAGGATAGATATATTAATCCCTTTTATCCTCCCTTAGAAAATAGGTTCTGAGCACTCTCTGTCAACTATTCTTTAAACTTTTTCTGTTCTTTGAGCAAATTTTTACAATTTTTGCAGAAATTGTGACTTTTAATATCAGTATCCTTCAGGCTGTTGGAAAAATGCATCACGCATTTCGGATCCGGGCAATGTGAAAGACCAAAGGTATGCCCCAACTCGTGAACTGCCTCTTTTAAAACCCTCTGTTGAAATAACTCCTGATCCTCGGGCAGACCATAAAAGCTCTGATGTAATCGGGAAACTGAGATAATGCAAGATTTTCCCCAGATATCCGCCTCTCCGAAAATGAAGTTCAGAGATGGTACAAAAAGATCTAAATCGACTACGCCTAAAACTCTCTCGCAATCTTTGTAAGAAGTTTTTGCTATCTCTTTCAAAATACTGGTTGAAAAATATTGTTTGCGTTCTGGATTGTAAGCGTAATCCGGTTTATCCAAGCCTTCCTTTATCTCGACCTCAAGCCCGAAAACCTCTTTTAATTTTGGCTTTAAATCAAAAAGATTTGACTGTTCAATTTCTCCCACTGGAATAATGCATATCATTTCTTCGCTTTCTTTGTCTTTCGGTATCTTTTCTACATTATGTTTTACTCAAAAACCAATACGAAGAATAAAAGAAAAGAAACTCCAATCGATATTCCTTTAATACAAAGAAACATAACAAAACAAAAAAGAGCAATTAAAATTAATCAAATTCTTGCCAGTCAGAATGAACTTTAAATCTAAGTATCAGACTTAAAATAGAGTCATAATCATCTTCAGCCAATTTAATTATAAATGATTTTATCTGATAAAACGACTCCCAAATTCATACAGGAGTTTTGAATTTTTAAAATTTTGCTTGACAAATAAAGTCAATTACTTTTAAATACCACCTGAAGTTTGGAATAAGAAATCGATGGATCAGAACAATTTAGAAGGAGGTGAAGAATTGAAAAAATCTTTGCTTATCTCTTTTGCCCTCACAATCCTTTTAGTAGCACTCTTATTTTCGTCCTGCAGCCAGGAGAAGGCAGTAGACACCATGATGGCCAATCCGGAGATTTCCGAGATGATTATGAAAAAGATGATGGAGTCCCCCGAGCACAAGAACAGGGTGATGAACATGACCATGCAAGATTCTGTCTTCATATATCGGGTCATGGATTCGATCCTGGTAGACCAGAGCTTAATGGATGCCATGATGGTTAAGATGGTAGAAAACGAATATGCCCAGGAGCTGATCAAAGAAAAAGCACAGGAATTGAGGAGAAAGAAATAAACTTACACTTTTTTACCTCAAAGCGTTGATTCTTAATGAATCAGCGCTTTTTTGTTGACTTATAAGATTATTTTTGTATAGATAATAGTTGTATAAATTTTATTATGGAAAAAGACACTTTCAGAATCGGCCGCAGAGATTTTTTGAAATCGGCAATTGGTTCCGGTGTAATACTTTTTTCCTTTCCTTTTTTACTCGATTGTGCAGGGGAGAAAAAAATGAAAGACAAAATGCTTTTAGAGCTTTTATCTGAGAAGGAATTTAAAAAAATACTTGAGGAAGCCCTATCCAGAGGTGGAGATTTCGCAGAGATCTATCTGGAGCACAGGATTAAAACCGAGATATTCTTAGAGGAGGACAAGCTCAAAAACGTATCCTATGGTGTCCTTTTCGGAGCAGGGGTCCGGGTTAATTCCGGGGAAAAGACCGGTTATGCCTTCTCGGACGAGATCTCCCTTGAAAAAGTAAAACGGGCTTCCCAGGTTGCATCCCATATTGCCAATTCGAACAAAAAACTCAATCCCTTGCCACTAAAAACTGAAAAGGTAAAGCCGTACTTCACGCTCGAATCTCCGGTTTCCCTGATGGGGGATGATGAGAAAATAAATTACCTTAAAAGAGCAAACCAGGCTGCCAGGGATTACCATCGAAAAATCGAGCAGGTTAAAGTCGAGTGGTATGACGAGGCTAAGAACATAGCCATCATAAACTCGGAAGGTAAAAAGATCTCGGATACCCAGCACTTGATCAGGATGGCGATCTTCCCTTTGGCTATAGACGGCAGCAAAAAGTTCGAAGGATATGCCACCTCGGGCGGAAAGGTTAACATCTCCTACTTCGATAAATACCCTCCCGAGAAGACCGGTATTGAAGCTGCCCGACAGGCGGTGGAGATGCTATCTGCCGCAGATACTCCGGCAGGTTCATTGCCGGTGGTGGTTGGAAACGGCTGGGGCGGAGTTTTGATTCACGAGGCATTCGGTCACAGCCTGGAAGGGGATGGCATAAGAAAGAGAACCTCCCTTATGGCAAGTCAATTAAATCAAAAGGTCGCTTCCGAGGTAGTGACGGTAATAGACGATGCCACAATTCCATATGGCCGGGGATCATTCAACATAGATGATGAGGGGACTTTGGGACAGAACAAGGTTTTAGTCAAAAATGGTATCCTACAAGGATATCTGTATGATAAATTGAATGCCAAACTTATGAAAACCAACTCCACCGGCAATGGGAGAAGGGAATCCTACCGCCACTATCCTATTCCCCGGATGACCAATACCTACATTAAAAAGGGAGAAACAGATCCAGAGGACATAATAAAATCGGTTAAAAATGGAGTGTACGCTAAGAAATTGGGCGGAGGAAGTGTTGACCATACCACCGGGAATTTCAATTTCCTGATAAGGGAAGCTTATCTGATCGAGGACGGAAAGGTAACCCAACCGGTGAAAGGAGCGGTTCTGATAGGAAACGGTTTGGAGGCTGTTAAGAAAATCGAGCTGGTGGGAAATGACCTGAGGATTGATCCCACAACCGGCACCTGCGGAAAAGATGGCCAGAGTGTTTTCGCCGGAGTTGGACAACCGACTGTCAAGTTCACTGAAATGACAGTTGGCGGAACAAAGATAAAAAAAGTTTAGTCGGATAGGAAGGGATGAAAATGAACTATCTTGAACTTGCCAGCGATGTTACAAAAAAAGCCATAAAAAAAGGGGCGAATGAATCCGAAGTCTTTCTCGAGATCTCAACCGAATTTCAGGTGAGAACCAGAAAGGGCGAAATCGAGATCCTTAAACAATCCCAGAAATCTGGATTGGGTCTTAGGGTATTTGTGGATAATAGATTGGGATTTTCCTATACTTCCGATTTCAACTTTGAGAATCTCGAAACTCTGATGGAAAAAACTATTGTTTTAGCCGGGCATTCCTCATCGGATGAGTTTTTTGGTCTGCCGGAAAAGGATGCATTATACAATGAAAACATCAAAGACCTTAAAATCTACGATCCCCGGGTAGATACAATAGATACCGAAACCAAAATCGAGTTAGCCAAAAGAGCGGAGGAGGCTTGTTTTTCTGAAAGTTCCCGGATTAAAAACTCCGAGGGGGCTAATTTCATATCAGAGAAAAACACCATCATCATAGCCAATTCGATCTCTGATCCAATCTCTTTCGATTCCACCTATTTTTATCTTTCAGCCGAGCCGATTGCCGAGAATGCAAACGAGAAAAGGATCGGAGTTTTCTGGGATTCCAAAAGGTTCCGGTTATTTTGGAGAATATTATCTCCAACCGCTTTTTGTATGCTTTAGCCTCCGCTGTTAACGGGGATAACGTTTACAAGAAAGCTTCCTTTTTGGCTTCGATGCTGAATAAAAAAGTCAGTACCGATTTGATAAATTTGAACGACGATGGAACGATATCAAAAGGATTGAACTCCAGACCATTTGATGATGAGGGAGTTTTGACCAGAAGGAAAAAAATAATCGACAAAGGGGTTCTAACTTCGTTCCTTTACGATACCTACACTGCCACAAAGGCTAAAACGACCTCAACCGGAAATGCCTCCAGAGGGTATGACGATACTCCGCATATCGGGATTTTGAATTTCTATATGGAGAATGGAGAAACAACCTTAGAGCAGATGATAAAAGGTATAAAATCTGGTCTTCTGATAACAGATCTGATGGGCTTTGGAATCAACTGGGTAACCGGTGATTTCTCCCAGATGGCAGAGGGAATATGGATTGAAAACGGAGAGCTGACCTACCCTGTGGACGAGGTAACCCTGGCTGGCACTCTATTTGACCTCTTAGCTAAAGTTGAACAGGTTGGAGATGATCTGGTTTTCCGTGGTCCTGTTGCCTGTCCGAGCCTGAAGATTAGTGAGATGGTTATTGGAGGTAAATAAAAAAAATCCCACTTTGTAAAAGAGGGAGCAAAAACAATCCCACTAAATACACCTTTATCAAAGGGGAGCTCATAATTCCCCCCTTGATAAAAGGGACAAAGAGGGATTAAGAAAATTCCCCCTTTCTCAAAGGGGGATAAAGGGGGATTAAATCAGATTATGTTATTTTATAACAAAAACCTAAAAAGCTATGCCAGAACCCTTAGGAATAATATGACCGATGCTGAAAAGCTGCTTTGGTCAAAAATAAGAAGAAAACAGCTTAAAGATTGTCAGTTCTACAGACAAAAAATCATAGGCAACTATATCGTCGATTTTTACTGTCCTAAGGCAAGTTTAATATTAGAGATTGACGGTAGTCAACATTATCAGGAGGAAGGAATAAAAAGGGATAAAAAAAGAGATGCCTATTTAAAAAATATCGGACTTAAAGTTCTCAGGTTCTCAGATGGGGAGGTATTTGAGAATTTACCTGTGGTGGTTGAAAAAATATATGAAGATCTATAGTCCCTCTGTATCCCCTTTTTTACAGACGGGAAGTAAAATAATCCCCCTTATTCCCCCTTTTGTAAGGGGGGAGTGGAAGAAATCCCCCTTTTTTATAGGGTATAAAGGGGAATTAATAATTCCTACTGGACGAGAAAAAATTGTCCCTGGGTGTAGGTGGTAAACCTATCACCTTTCGATTAACACCTTTAACTTTTATCTTATGACCTTAGTAGAATTAACAATCTCAATCTAAATATACTTAAGAACTATAGAGTCAAGCTGAATTTGCACTACAGAGTATCACTGTTCACTATGGATGTAATCTTCCATCGGTGCTATCAGTAGGTAAATGACATATTATTGTAAAAGTACTGAAAAAAAAGAAAATCGAAACAAAACTAAAAAGACCCAGTATTAAATTCAACAAGTCATAATAAAAAGAAAAACCAGATGTTGAACCTTTTCGCAGGAGAAGCTTATATGTTGAAAAAATCTCAAAATCTAAAAGAATTCTTCAGTTCTTTTACTAAAGGAGTATTGGTTTCCTTGTTCTTAATCTCTTTGTTTGCTTTTCCTCAAAGCATATATAGTCAAACGGCTCCTAACTTGGAACAGGGTAAGAAACTTTTCGAAGAGGAAAAATATGAGGAAGCGAAGGTTGTCTTGGAAGACCTTCTCAAATCGGAACCTAAAAATCACCAGGCAAATTTCTTCTTAGGTAAAATTAATTTTTTCCAAGAAAACCACGACCAGGCCATCGAATATGGGAAAAAAGCAGTGAAGCAAAAAGATTCTGATTCTGAGTATCGTCTCTGGCTGGGTCGTTCATATATGCTTAAGGCTCAGAACTCAGGTATGTTAAAAGCATTGTTTGCCGCAAAAAGTGGAAAAAAAGAATATGAAAAGGCGATTGAATTAGATTCTACCAATGCGGAGGCAAGGTTCGATCTCTGCATGTTTCTTACTCAGGCTCCGGGAATAGCAGGTGGAGACGAGAAGAAAGCTAAAAAGCAAGCAGAGATCATCCAGTCCTTGGATCCCATTTTAGGATTTTATGCATGGGGGAGCATCTGGGAAAAAGATGGCAAGCTGGACAAGGCTGAAGCATCATTAAGAAGGGCAATAGAGCTGGATACCTCCTCTAATCACCAGTCCACCTATTTTCTCGGATACTTCTTTCAAAGACATGAAAAATATGACGAGGCAGTAAATCTCTTCGAGGATCTCCTGAAGAATAATCCCGATGAGAGGAATGCTCTTTATCAGATTGGAAAAACCTACGTTTTAGCCAAGGATAGCCTGGACAAAGCAGAGAGGTGCTTTAAGAGATATCTGGAGGAAAATCCTCCAAAGAATTCCCCCGGCTGGGCAGGTGCTCACTGGAGATTGGGAATGGTCTACGATCTTCAGGGTAAAACCGACCTGGCTTTGAAGGAATTAAAAAAAGCGGTGGAGCTTGAGCCTGAGAGTGAATCTTTTAAAAAGACCTTAAAGGAAGTAGAAAAGAAAAAATAGAATATAAGTCTTCAACAGTTTTTTTCAGTATAAACTTACATACTTAATAATAAAAGGGAGACCGCAAGAGTCTCCCCTATTTTCTGTTCATTTTCCAAGCAACGCTGGTCATTTATATTCGATGATCTGGTAGTCGATAATAGCGCTTCCAGAACTTCCCTCAAAGACCGCCCCTATTTTTATACTATCAGCATAAAGAGCAACTACTAAGAAATAAGCAATTGGGGATGTCCTCCCTAATAACACAACGGATTTACTGGGATCAACTGAGGGAGAGAAACTCTTAGTCCTGGGAGGAGTTGACCAGAGAAAAGACAGTGTATCTCTGATTACCTGTTTCACCGGGGATAAAAAATTCTGCGAGTCATAACCGTCCAGATAATCGGCGTTCAGATTCACATTGACGCTGCCATTGTTTACCGGAATATCCCCATCATCGCTTCCCGCACTTCTACCGTCCAGCATCTCAGAGTTGTAAGCATAGGGAACGCTGACCAAAAGCGTTCGGGGTGAAAGCTCCGGATCATCCCCTGTCTTTACACCCAGGTATTTAACCCCTCCTGAGAATGCCGAATCAGGAACAGGATTAAAGGAGCCCAGAAGTACGTTGAAAAGCCCATTTTGAACATCAATAGAGGTTTGCGTTTCTCTCCAAAGGTAATCTCCTCCCAGAGGATTAGGATAAATGGAAAAGGTAATCGAGACAGTGGTGTCAATTGGCTGGCCCTCTGAGTTAGTCAATAGTCCCTGATAGTTAATTAGTTTGGGAACTTGAGCAAAGGTAAGCCAAGACATAAATAAAAAAATTGCTAAGCAAGAAAGAAGTACTAATTTTAGTTTCAATTACTTCTCCTTTGTTTTGGTTTTAGCATCTCTCATAATAAATCATTTTTCTCCGCACACCTCTTAAGATATTATTACTTCTTCAGATCCGCAACAGCTTTTTTAGAGCTTTTCTGAAATTACTTTTACGCAAAACCGATTTTCAAACTTCAAAGCTTAAATTAATGCCGAGATAAAACTGAAGACCAAACTCAATAAAAGACTGCACAAATTAATTTCCCCTTGACCAATTATTGTGCAAGAGCAATTATTAATGTTTGCCTCCTCATTAAATCAGAACATTAGATATTTTTCCCATGTTATAGTTATTCAAAGGACTAGAAATATTAATATGGGAAGACAAATTGATGGTTTTTCTTGGCATAAGGATTGCTAAAAAAGTTAGTGGATTTAAAAAGGAGTAAAAAATGAAAACGAAAATATTAAACTTGATAATTCTTTTAGGTCTGATCCTTGCAGTCTCGGGATGTGAGAAAAGGATCTTTTATTGTGAGGATTGCCCCCCTTCTGTGCCCAAGGGATTGTCCAGTATAACAGGTGATGAGAGGGTATACCTCTTTTGGTATGAGAACGATGAAGAGAATTTCGATGAATACTGGGTTTACAGAAGAAGGGACGACGAGAGTCATTATCGGAGGATTGGGATAACCGGGATGGGGGAGTATGTGGACAGAAATGTTGCCAATGGTCGCACCTACTGGTACAGGGTCTCTGCCTGGAACTGGCATGGGGAGGAAAGCGAGCTCTCAGAGCCTACTTATGATACTCCCAGACCTGAGGGCTGGAACCAGATCATAAAAGACTTTAACCGGTATCCCTACGGCTCAGGATTCGACCTGTCCAGAGGTGAGGTGGTTCCCTATGATGATCCCTGCTGTGACATTTATCTGGAATACTATGATGAGGTTTTCTACCTCTGGGTCAATGATGAGGATACTTACATCCAGGATTTCGGTTTCACCGAAGATATAGACGATTTGGACTATTCGCCTGTGGAAGGCTGGTCTGCTTTCTGGGATATTGAATTAATCAAAGGTCATTCCTATATCATCTGGACCTGGGATAACCATTTTGCCAAGATCAGGGTTGAGGATTTCACCTCACATTATGGAATGCTGTTCGACTGGGCATATCAGGTTGACCCTGGCAACCAGGAGCTAAAACCCCGACCTCCTAAGATCACAATTGCGAAAAAAGAGAAAGAGAAAAAGAAAACAATGATTTATAAGAAAGCTGGAGCCTAAGATGAAAAAGAGAAACTTAGCGATAATCTTGACTGTAATTTTGGTGGGAATCTTCCTCTCCGGCTGTTTCACCTATGTCAGGACCGGATTCGGGATATTCTATCGACCTCATCGAATCCACCCCCGATACTGCTATGACTGCCACCCCCACCCCTGCTGGACCGAGATCTATGTCGAATGCGGGTATTACGAATTCTCTTTTTCTGAGGATGAATATTATTATATTCCTAAAAGAGGTTCTGAAAGAATTTACGTATACCAGGACTATGACTACAAAAAGGACAAAGAATACAAAAACCATTACAAAAATCGGATGTTAAAGGAAAAAGACAGAGTTACGAACAAAAAACCTAAAAGAAGATAATCTTGGAGGTGTTTATTATGTTGAGATCAATTAAGTTACTGGTTGTGAGCGTGATCATCCTGTTGTTTGTATCCCCAGCTTTGGCACAGGACCCATCTCAGAAAGCTCCCAGAATAGTCCATCACTATCCTGATCTGGAGATAGAGGTGTGGACAGACAAAGGCGAGGGAGCGGTTTATAATCCAGGTGAGGAGATCGAGGTTTTCTTTCAGACCTCCCAGGATTGTTACGTCTTGATCTACAACATCGATACCCGGGGCTACGTTAACATTCTCTATCCCTATGAATATTCAGATCCCCACTGGGTTTCCGGTGGAAGAATCCACCGCGTTCCGGAAAGGTACGAGGATTACCAGCTGAGGGTGGACGGTCCTGAGGGGACCGAGTACATCCAGGCTATCTGCTCCACTGAACCGATAGATTTGCCCAACTGGCCCAGGTATCTTGGCGGCTTCAGGGAGGAGGATGATGAGGTGTCGGTTTTGAGACTGGAGGAAGACGAGGACCCTTACGACTTCATGCAGTTCACCATCGAGTGGATGGTCGAAAGCGGAGATTTCGCACAGGATCTTTGCATCTTCACAGTGGAATACCCTCACCAGAGGTGGTACTACTGGCCCAGGATATATCATACCGAACTTCCCTACCATTATGAGCTGGGAACCTGTAATATCCATTACCCTTATGGAGCAGAGATATATATCGACGGTGTTTTCTACGGAATCGCTCCCATAACCATCCCCTATCTCATTATGGGAAGACACTTCGTCACCGTTTATTTCTCCGGCTGCAGGATATTCTGGGACTGGGTCTGGGTTTATCCTCACAGGGCCGTCTGGGTCAGGCCTCACAGATACTATGAAAGATGCAGGTTCGTCTATGATCACCCGTTCCGAAAGGAATACCGGGTAAGAAAGGAAAAATCTTTCAGTTCAAAAGAGGAAAAACCTTCGCGCCGTAAAGTCAAGGTGCTGAAGGGGGAATCGGAAAGATACGTAGAGAAAGATAAAAGAACCAAAATCGACAATAAAAAGAAGGTCAAGGTCGAAAAAAAGACTTATTACCAGGATTCTTCAAAGAGGAAAAAAGACGACCTCAAGTTGAAATCCAAAAAGACGGAGCATAAGGTTTCCAAAGAAGCAAACAAATACCAAGTCAAAAAGGACAAAAAGCTCAAATATAAATCTTCAAAAACGCCTGATAAAAAAGAAAGGAAGATGATTAAATCAACGGTTAAACCCAAAGTAAAAAGCCAGAGCAAAAACGTCAAAAAAGAAAGTACCAGAGTGAAAAAAACAACAAGAAGAAGAAAATAAAAGAATTGACATGTTTCAGAACATGAGTTAATTTAATCTAAAGATCAAGGTAATGGGCAATGAGAAAACTTATTATAATCTTAACTTTTTTATTTTTTACACTTTTTGTGCTCTCCCCTGCTTTTGCCATAGAGAGGGTCTCCAAAAACCAAAAGGAAAGCTCAGATTCCAAACAAACCTCTGAAAAAGAAAAGCCGCAGGAAAAAACAGAAACCGATATTCAGAAAAAGGGTGTTGAGGTAAAAGAGCGGGAAGTGCAAAAAAAATCAGAAAAGGATAAAAAGAAGACCCAAAAAAGCTTTTTTGAGAAGCTCATGAAGAAAGTCAAAAAAGACTATGACTACTTTCAGGACAAAAACAAAGACGGAATAGATGACAAATTCGACAAAAAAATAATCAAAAAGAAAACCTCTGAAAAAAAAGAGGTGAAAAAAATTGAAGAAAATAAAAGCATAAAAAGGGAAGCCGAACCAAAAAAAGAGAAAAAATCCTCCCCGCGAAAAAGAAGATAGAATCCCAAAAAGCGAAATACCCCGAATTTCAAGGGCGGGGCAGAAAACCCCGCCCGGTTTTTTTAATTTACTCGAATGCCAGAAGGGTGGTGGTTCTCAAAATTCCGGGAAGGGAATGAATCTCCTTGGCTACGATTTTTGAGATGTCCCGGTAATCCTTGGCCTCCACCATTGCGATGATGTCATAAGGGCCCGCCACAGAATAAGCTGATTTCACGTGAGGTTTTTTCATAAGCTTTTTGGCATTGGATTTAATCGCATCGATTTTGGTTTCTATTAAAACGAAAGCTTTAACTGCCATAATCCCTCCTTTTATAATTTCTTCGACAGAAAACAGAACTTGTTTAGCCTGTATCCAGAAAGGAAAAGATTTTAACAATTTAACTTCAGAGGCAAAAGCTCATGGACAGCAGTTCAATTCGAATCCAGAAATTCCGAAATAGTAATTGGCTATGATTATGGCATCCCCAAGATTGATACCGCTGTCGCAGTCCACATCCGATGCCCAGGGATCGATCGGGCAATCTCCACCGAAATAAAAATCAGCCAGGCATATGGGATCGGATAGATCGATTTTCCTATCCCGGTTACAATCGCCACAGAAAGGTTGGTTCAAAAGAATCGAGATATCATCAGAGTTATAATTTGCAGTTGCCAAGTCGATGTCACCATCCCCATCAAAATCAGCAGCAAAAATCGAAGAAGGACCATCACCGGCTGGAAAGACCAAATGGGAGGCAAAGGTGCCATCCCCATTGTTTAAGAGAACCGAGACGTTGTCGGAATACTCATTTGCGGTCGTAAGATCAAGGTCACCGTCACCATCAAGGTCGGTAGCGAAAACTGAGAGAGGACCATCACCGACTGGATAGGTAGAATCAAAAGCGTAGGTGCCATCCCCGTTGTTCAAAAGAACCGTGGCATCGTCGGAATAAACATTTGCAGTTGTGAGGTCCAGGTCACCATCCCCATCCAGATCAGCGGCAAAGACGGACTTGGGGTAATCGCCAGCCTGATAGAGCGAATAGGGGCCAAAGGCGCCATCCCCGTTGTTTAAAATAACAGAGACAGTCGAGTCCCAATAGGCATTTGCAGTTGCCAGGTCAAGGTCACCATCACCATCCAGATCAGCAGCAAAAACCGAGAAAGAATAACCACCCATCGGATAGTCCGAGAAAGGGGCAAAGGTGCCATCTCCATTATTCAATAGAACCGAGATGTTTCCGTCGAGGAAGTAATCTGTAGCTGCCAGGTCGAGATCACCGTCACCGTCCAGATCAGCAGCGAAAACTGAGGAAGCGGGACCGTAGACTGAATACCTCGAATAGGGGGCAAAGGTGCCATCTCCATTGTTCAATAAAACTGAGACATTACCCATATATTCGCCTTCCTCAATTGCAGTTGCCAGATCAAGATCCCCATCACCATCCAGATCAGCCGCAAAAATAGAGAAAGGATCCCAAAATACGAAATAGACCGAATCGTTGGTGAAGGTGCCATCTCCGTTATTCAAAAGAACAAAGACCTCGCCAGGATCACCGCTAACAGCTGCCAGGTCAAGGTCACCATCACCATCCAGATCAGCAGCAAAGACCGAGCGAGGACCATCACCAGCAGGATATACCGAATCTGGAGCGAAAGTGCCCCCACCATTGTTAACTGCGATGGTAAAAGACCAGACATAACTTTCGTCCAATGGAATACCTTCAGATGACTGTATGTCAGTAGTTAACACAACGGTTACTACTTCACCCACAGCGAAATCGTTGGAAGGATCGAAAGTTGCGGTTCTGGTTAGACTGTCGTATGTAATCGTGCCCTGGTGAAGCCCTGTAGACCGTACATTAACCACAAACGCAGAATCGTTGATAGTGGTTGAATCCATATCTACATCAAAAGTCACCGATATGCTTGCATTAATGGATACATTCAACTCGTTTTGCATTGGTGATGTAGAAATAATGTCGGGGATACTGTCCTGCTGGGAATTCCACCCCGAAACCTGAGCCATCATCCACCACCAGGCTTTGCCCTTGAGGTAACAGTTAAAGCAGTGGGAATGAGCACAGCCGGGGCAGTCCGGGCAGGGATGGGAGGAGCACCAGGTGTAGCACCAGTTGCAGTAGTCGGATTCATCCGGGTAGTAGTTTTCATCCGGATCGTAACTTTCGATGTCCGCAAAATCGAACAGAATCTTATGGTTAGTTGAACAAAAGTCCCTTATCTGATTGTTGCGAGCATAGAGATTACCCTCCGGACCGGTTCCGTCCAGATGACCGGTCATGTAGATGAAGACAACGTCCGGATAATCCGCTTCCAGCTCAGTCATCTTGTTTAAGTAGATGTTTATACCTTCTTCGGTATTATCCGAGCATCCTCCGCACCAGGAGAACATAGCCATGTTACAGTCGGGATGCGAATCCAGATAACTCCTGGTATTAAGAACCCAGGATGTATCACCGTTATGTCCCAGATCATCACCCCACTCGTAGCAGTATGGAGGCACATAGGTTGAATCCTCATCATATATCATAGATGCCCCGGTCACTATCTGGCTTCCGTGCGAGGTGTGAACATAGTAGATATGATA
>LJUW01000062.1 GCA_001304315.1 candidate division Zixibacteria bacterium SM23_73_2
TAATGGATGATAGCCAAATATCTCACAAACACTCTCGATCTCTGCTCGATGCCCTTTAACACCTTGTCGATGGAAGAAATCCACCGCATCTTTTTTACTCATTTTTGTTAAATCCATACATTCACAGCCAGCTATACCTTCCAGCTCTTTCGGCTTCAGCCTGCTGGTTAAGAGCGTCTTTGTTTTCAGATTACCAGTGGCTAATTCTTGTAAGAATGTGGCAACATTTGGATCAATGCATCTTCTAAAATCTTCTCTCTCATCCGTTGTCACCTCATCACCCTGATAAGGAGAACCCATTCCTGCATAAGCTCTAAGCACCCTCTCAACACCATCAAGGACTAAAAGAAATCTTTTGTTATAAAGCAAATTATAAAGAGTATCCATCCTCTCACGATTTGAGGGAATATCCTTTGGATCTATCTTACCTTCACTTACATACTGTAAAGCCTTTCCCAGAAAAGTCTCAAACCTCGCCTCTTTATCATAAAAAGACCACCATATAATCCCCTCTGGTGCCAAATCTTTTTTAATAATATCCTCGTTGAGCCAGACCCAGGTAAGAGCAGATTTACCCATCCCACCAATTGCAATATAAGCAAACATCGGTTTATCGCTCTTAGTAAACCACTCAGTCAATTCATTTCTTTCCGCTTCTCTACCTGTAAAATTCTCCTGTAAAGGATAAGGATGAGCAAAATAAGGAGCAGGGGGTTTAGGAACTTCTATTGGTTGAGCCTTCTTCTCAACAACTTGAGGAGTAGAAATCTCAACCTTTACAGTCTGTTCTCTCGGTGCAGTCGGTAAACTCTTTGCTACTACTGCTTTTTCTCGCTCTTGCTCCTCTTTCTTTCTTTTTCGAGGGCGATTGATTAGTGCTGCTATAATTGTACATATTCCTACAACAATTGTACATATTCCTATAATTATTGCAGCCTGAATTGCTGGATCAAGATTAGCGAATTTTTCAAACATCGTGGACATCTCCTATGTTTTTATGACTCCTAAGCTATACACAAAGTCTTCTATGAAATCAAATCTCTAAAAGCTCCAGAAACTATAAAATACTACCCTCTCCCCCATCCGTCAAGCTTTTTTATCTCCACCAAATCTTTATCTTTTGCAGGTGTATTGTCTTTATCTATTTCAAGTGTATGGTCGGGCAGGGGTGCCCGACCTACGGAAAACAATCATTCTCCGCACCGTAGGTGGGGCTCCCAGCCCCGCAAAATTATTCAATCGCTATCAATCATCCGTCATCAATCATCCGTCATATCTTAGGCTTTGGTCGCCACACTCACCCCCTCACACAAAACAACGGGCCACCTACCGCCCCAGAAGCTCGGATAAAGGGTATCACCCACATCCACTACGTTTTTGAAAACCTGATAGATATTACCCGCCACCATGGCATCCTTCACCCTACCCACTATCTCCCCTTTTTCAACATACAAACCCGGACATGCTCCAATGGAAAAATCGCCGTTGGGAATGTTGCCGCTGTGAAATCCAAGCCCAGCCTCGACCATAATTCCCCTGTCCATAGATTTTACTAAATCTGAGAAGGACTTATCCCCGGGCTTTATGTATAGATGGAAAAGCGCAGGGATTGGCTTCAAAGTTACAGGATCACCTCCCCATAGCTCAGTCCTGTATCCATGTCCGGTCGATTTGGCTTTCAGTTTTTTGGCATAATCCAGATCATAGAAGAAGTTTTTCAAAATCCCTTTTTCAACCAGGGTAAGATTTTTGCACTCCACCCCCTCATCATCGAAAGCACGAGCACCAAGGAATTCATCATCCAGAGGATCATCATATATACTTATCTTCTCATCAAATATTTTTTCCCCTATCTTGCCTGAGATAGGAGATATCTTCTCGTAAACGCTTTTGGAGCTGGCTCCACTGGAAAACCTCCAGTTAAAGGTGACCATGCTGTTAGGCATAAAAGCTACCTTCATCTTGCCGCCTTTTGGTTCCACGACTTTAGACGAGAGATTGTAAAGCTCGACCATTTCATCTGTAAGCTCATCCGGCACCGGGTCAAATGATTTGCTCTGGTGTATCCGGTAGATCCCCAATCCGGAGCCGGGATATATCATATTCCCGTATATAAAATATTTCGAGCTTTTCATCGAATTATCATTTCCCTGGGTGTTGATAATCCGGATATTCTCGATACGGGCCAAACAGCCCATCTTGATCTCGGCATCGGTCTTGGATTTCAAAATATCGCAGACCCGGCTACACTCCTCCACCAGCCTTGAGGTGGAAAGATCCTCCAGCGAGGAATCGCAGGTATCGAGCTGGGGAATCCCTTTGGTCTGAGGGAAATCGTAAGCAGCTTCCACTCCTCCTTTTTGCGAATCAAGGGCATTTTTTATAATCCCTTTTCTGTTTATTAAGTTTCTGGTATAGGCAAATCCGAGCTTACCCTCACCGATGATCCTTAAGCTGAATCCCGATTGAAACTTGGTGTCTATGTCTTTGAGTCTGGCATTCTCAAAGGAAACCAGGTTGTCCTGATATTCATAAGAATAAACCTCTGCTTTGTCGCAGGAACTCTTTGCTAATTGAATGAGCTTTTCCATCATACACCTCCTATAACCAGATTTTTAACCAAAACGTGCGGTCCCCCAAAACAGGAACGGATATTGACCTGCCCTTTTCCACATCCCCCAACCTTGGAGAGTACAAAATCATCTCCCACCGCAGTTATATTCTTTAAGGTTTGATAAAGATTCCCTGAGATGTTTATATCCCTTATCATCTCCTTCACCTTTCCACCTTTCACCTGATAACCGTACTGGGCACCGAAGGTAAAGCTCTCCCCGGAAGTTGCACCACCCTTGGCATCCAGTATATACAAACCATCACCAAGCATATTTACTAAATCATCGAAGCTGTGCTCTCCCGGCTGGATGAAAATGGTTCCCATCCTGATTATAGGCGCATAGCTGTAATCCTCGGCAATGCAGTGCCCGGATAAGGGCTCCCCGAACTCGAAGGCTGTTCTTCTGGAATGAAGACGACCGGTCAAAACTCCGTCTTTCATAAGCTGGGTGGGTCTTGCCTTTATCCCCTCGTCG
Organism: candidate division Zixibacteria bacterium SM23_73_2; assembly: GCA_001304315.1. Taxonomy (GTDB): domain Bacteria; phylum Zixibacteria; class MSB-5A5; order MSB-5A5; family SM23-73-2; genus SM23-73-2. The sequence goes on from LJUW01000062.1 coordinate 3,090, forward strand.
TCGTATTTGTAAAAACCAAGCTGGTTCGGCAGGGTCGGGTTATCCACTATGTTCAAAACCTCGCTCCCCAGTTTTTCTCCTATTTTCATCTTCTCCCGCATGGCTGGAAGGTCCTCTATCAGATCAGCTTCAGAAAAGTGTCCGAAAGCCTCGTGGGTGAATACCCCTCCCATATTCGGATTTAAAATGCAATTGTAAGCCCCACCCTTAACCGGTTTGGCTTTGAGAAGATCAAGTACTATTTTGGTTCTCTTTTCGAGGAGTTTTTCCTGATCTCTTATAATGGAAAAACCACTGCTTCCTCCGGTTCCCACTCTGATATTTTGGATAAGATTTCCATCCCTGCTCACGATCTCCCCGGACAAACTGGTTGTAATCAGATCCTCCCTCAGCTGAGTCCCCTGGGTAGAGGTAAAATACTTCTCCCTTACTACCTCCTGGTAGCTCAAGGATATGGTCTGTATTTTCTCATGACTTAAGGGAATACCCACATACTTACGAACCAGCTCAAGCTTCTCCGGAATCGAAACCTCCCTGGGGTCCTCTTTTAATTCCGGGATAAAGGTATCGTTAACCACCTCAGTTTCAGTTAGCTTAACCGGCTTTTCAAGGTTTTTAGCAATCAATCTGGAATTCTCCACAACTTTTCCAACGGCTTTCTCAGCATCATCCTCCTTGGTAAAGACAGATGAGGCAAACCCACCGTCCTTTAATGCTCGAACAACATAACCGTCAGTGGAATTGGTGCTGATCTGGGTCAATTCTTTCCCGTTAAAAGAAATAACGACCTCATTTTTGATCTCGTAACGGATATCACCGTAATCAGCATCGAGTTTACTCAATATCTTTTTCAATTTATCAAACATAAAAGCTCCTTTTTTTCATTTTTGCCAATCTTTTAAAGTCTAATATTTCATTTTTCTTTTTCCCGATAATCTTTTATTTAAGCACTTCATATTTAAATAAATCCGTAAAACAGAATCCGAAAATGTTCATTCAAAACTAAGAACGCAATTTCAGGGCAACGTTTAATACGTTTTCTCCTAAAATCTCTGCCTGTCTTAAACGCTTTTCCTGCTTTAAAATGTCCCCGGGTTCTGAAGCTACTGCTGTCACTCCGTTCAGCTCCCCGGGAACGCAGATTACCCCAGAGCTGAGCATCCAGTTGTATATCGCATTTATGGTGATGGTCTGTCCCCCGCAGGTTCCCCGTCCCACCGCAATCGCTCCCCCCACTTTTCCCTTCAAAAGCCTTTTATTATTCAAGGCATAGCTCCGGTCTAAAACCGCCATCACCCGGGAGGAGACGTTTCTGGAATAGACCGGAGTGGAGATAAATAGGGCGTCGCACCATCTGAGAGCATCGTAGATCAAATGCATGTCATCCTCTATTACGCATTCACCTTTTATTTTGCATTCCTCGCATGCACGGCATGGTTGAACTGTGATTTCCCTGAGACGAATGTGTTGAACTCCCCACCCGTTCTCTCTGAATGGCTTCAGAGCATAGCCAAGTAAGATATCGCTGTTTCCGTTCTCTCTGGGAGTACCGGATATGCCCAGGACATTCATCTATTTTTCCTCCGAGTTTTGTATGATTTTTTGTATCAAATCGATTGGCATAATTAATAATAACCACAAACGCCCCCAAGTCAAGTATTTTCAACTTTTAAAAATTGCTGTATGACGGGGAAAAAGCTTTAATTTAGTCCATAACCCGGAATTTGTGTCAGGTGAAAGGATTGCCTGACTGTTTTTTAGTTGATTAAGAATCAGAAACAAGTTTTCTAATTTTCTTTTGTCCGGTAGCGATCCTTTTGATTGAAAAACGTTATATCAGCATACCCCGCATGTATTTTAGCTGAGTGCTTCGTCCCTTTGGGAATGAAATAACGGTCACCTCTTAAGTAGGTCCGTTTAACTCCCTCCACGGTCAGGTCTATCCTTCCCTCCAGGACTATACCCCACTGGCTTTCATGTGAATGCTCTGGGACTTCTATATCTTCTGAGAATTCCATAAAGATGATCTGATGACTCTCGGATTGGGAGAGATAAGCAACAACCCCCTTCAATGGAACATCTGCTTCAGGCAAATTTCTTATCGGTTCAGGAAATGTCTCTGACATAACAATGCCTCCTGATTTTTTATCTTTTAACTTCTCTTAACTTTTTCGTAACCGACATTATTAGAATTTTTACTCCATCTAAACTGACAAACTGAGTTTTTGTTCTTCTTGAAATTATAGGATATCAAGCCAGGGGTGTCCTGGATAACAGCACCTGATGGCTTCTTTGAGCCATTGGCGAGGCTCTATTTTAAGCACCTGGCATACGTTTTCGAAATCAATCTGGTCAATGGCAGTTGGATTTTTTGCCTTATACAAGAGCACGATTTCAGGACTCAAAAATGGCATCCCGATCTCCGAGAGTTGACCGATCATTGAGAGAGGACTGCAGATACTCAAATTCCTTCGAAACCTCCACTCTCCTCCCCGAGACTCATTGAGAAGAATCTCAAGATCCGATGGATCTTCACCTTTTCTCCGGGCGTGGATCTCATGCACCGGCAATTTTAGCCATTCCCCCCTCTCCCACGGCTCTCTCTGGGAGCCAGATTCAGGGATCACCTTAATGAATTCCCAATCCCTCAAATAATTCTGCAGTGCGAGTTGATCGCACCTCAGAATTGCTATTTCAATGTCTTTGTGAACTCGGGTTATGTGTCCAAGATACAAATCAACTGCCCAGCCGCCAGCCACAAACCAGGGTTTTTCGAAACCTGCTAAAAGCTTGGCAATCTTTAAGGGATCTTTAAAAGAAGTCACTTTTCAAAATCTTTTTCTACACCAGCTTATGACTTTTCTCATACTCTTGAAATGTTGAAGGATTTGTCTATATGCCAAATCAGCTTTTATTTTTCAAATAGTGGTCGAACCAGCGTAGAATATGCTTTAGCCTTTCAATCCGCCGGTCGGTCCGACCTCCTCGCGAAAGACCGTGCGGCTCCTCTGGAAAACGCACCATCTCGGTATCCACTCCCAACTTTTTCAATGCTATGAAGATCTGTTCACCCTGTTCGATGGCACACCTGAGGTCCTCTTCGCTGTGTATCACCAGAGTTGGTGTCTTTGCGTTGCCTATGTATTTCATGGGAGACTGGCGCCAGTAGTTTTTGAAATCCTCCCAGGGTGGTTTGTTCCCCAGTTCGTATTCAAATGCCCAGTTGAAATCGCTGGACCCGTACATGCTGATCATGTTGCTCACGCTTCTCTGGGTTACCGCTGCCTTGAACCGATGGGTTTGCCCGATGATCCAGTTGGTCATATAACCGCCGTAGCTCCCTCCGGTTACTCCCATCCTTTTCTTATCGATGTACGGCTTTTTCTCAACGTAATCTGTCCAGGCCATCAGATCATCGTAATCCACCGTGCCCCAGTTGTTCCAGATAGCTTTCGAGTGCTTCTCACCGTATCCCTGACCTCCGCGGGGATTGCAGAAGTAAACCACGTATCCATTTGCTGCTAAATAGTAAAACTCGTGCATAAAAAAGTTTCCGTACTGCACACTCGGACCGCCATGAATCTCCAAAATGGAGGGGTATTTTTTCTTTGGGTTAAAACCGGGAGGTTTCAAAATCCAGCCCTGCAGATCATTCCCCGCTGCACCCTTAAACCAGACCTCCTCTATTTCTCCCAGATCGATATTTTTCAGTAGATTGTCATTCACCTGGGTAATTTTAGATTTTTGTCCTAAACCCACATCCAAAAGCCAGATCTCCCCGGGATTTTTCATATCACCATAGAAATAAGCGAGTTTTTTCTGAGATTTCTCAAAATCAAAAGAACCCACAACTCCCACCTCCCCAATTATCGTTTCCAAACTTCGTTGGCTGCCATCCAACCCTATGGATTGAAGAAGAGTATTGCCATGTCTTGCCACCTGAAAAAAGATTCTTTTTCCATCAAAAGACCAGGTTGGCGGCACCATAGCTGGATTGCCTGGCAAATCGTTGATGGTAAAGCTGTCCACGTTGAAATCAAATTTCTCAGTGAGATTCTTTGCCTTTTCCTTGCCGTCCGCAGGAACAACCCAGAGAGAAAAGTTTTTCCAATCCTGCCCTCGTCCCTCAATCCCCAAATAAGCAATCCATTTACCATCAGGTGAAAAAGCAGGCATCCCTTTAAAGCCTACGGGAGTTTTGATCTTGCGAAAATCTCCACCTTTTGCCGGCATAACAAACAAATCTATGGCATATGGATCAAGATCAGGGTCTTTGGTCCTGTTGGAGAAAAAGACAATTTCTTTTCCATCCGAAGAAAAGCGAGGAGACAACTCATCACAGACATCACCATAAGTCAACTGCTTACCCTTCCCGGTTCGGGTATCGATCATCCAGATATGCCAGCGCTCCTTTGGCAAGAATCCCTTTGCATCATGTTTGTAAAAGACCCGAGTGATGTGACGGGACACAACGCCCAATTTCTTCTTCTGCTTGTCTTTTTCCCTTTCGACCTCCTCCCTGTCCTTTTTGCAAAATGCGCAGACCAACTTCTTGCCATCAGGGGACCACTCGAAATCCCCGAACTCACCCTTCAGTTCGGTTAGCTTTCGAGCCTCACCACCGTAAAAGGGAATGATATAGATCTGCGACTGCTTTTCGTCGCCTCGATTGGATAAAAAAGCGATCTTTTTTCCATCTGGAGACCATTGAGGCTGGGAATCTGTTTGATCCCCGTAGGTGAACTGTTGGGTTTGGCCTCCTTTGGTGGGTACCACCCATAGGTTGGAATATTTCTTTTCCTTTTTCTTATCCACCCGCTGGACACAGAAGACAACAAATTGTCCATCCGGTGAAATTCGACAATCGGAAACAAGTCTAAAACGATACAGATCCTCTGCAGTGATGCGGCGTTTTTTAAGCTTAGGCATAAGTTCTCCTGATTTTTTTTATATTTTTAAGTTTTTCAAAACCAGATAAAATTTCCCTTAATGTATGATAATCCAAAAGATTGTCAACCTTTTTCAGGGTTTGGCGGAGTGATAAAATATAATTAGGGACTATTGCCAAAATCTACAAATGTCACCCTGCCTGTCCCTGGCGGTCAGGCCAGGAAACGAAGTGAAGGATCTTTTATGTCACAGGAAATTCGAAGAATGCTTCGCAACTGAGATTCTTCTCCCCCGCCAAAGGCGGGGGATCAGAATGACACAATGCCTGCCCAGCCAGAAAAGTTGAGCTACAACCCCATTATTTAAATAACCGATTCGGACCTAATGTGAGACACTTTGAAAAAAGCCAATTCAAAAAATCGATTAAATGCAGCGTCAACTTTATTGAAAGCAATATTATCAGATCTCAATATCATCGACCTGCTCTACAGGTAATAGCCTGGAAGTTCAACCTTTTTAACAAAACCTATTCTCTTATACATCTCCATTGACTTGAACGTATCTGGAACCACCACTATTATATTTTTAACATCTCTCAGCCTGGCTATATCGATCGAAGTCGCCATGAGGGTGGAAGATACCCTCTTATTTCTGAAATCGGGCAGGGTGCAAACCTCATCTATCTGAGCAGTTTCTCCGGAGGTGAACAAAGTCATTTTACCCACGGGCTTTCCTCGAAGCTTGGCAACGTACATCTCGACTCTGGGATCTTTGAATCTTTCTCTTTTGCGTTTCATAAGCTCGGGTATCTTTTGGGTTTTGACGAAAATGTCATTTTGATATTCTGTTTTCTGAACCTGCTCCCATTCCTCGGTCATCTCCTCCCCTCCCTCTATCAACACATCCGGATCAATTCTCAGCGAAACCCTCGGTCCCAAGACCATTCCAATTTCAAGATTGAATTTGAAATCCCGGGAGATCAAAAAATCCTCCAGTTTTTTGTTTTTGAAGTCGGGGTGGATTGCCCAATACCACAACTCCGAAAGCTTGGCTTTCTTTTTCCTGAGGAAAGATTTGACCTCTTTCATAAGAACCGAAGGCTCCACCTCCTGGGGCAGTCGAATTCTGCGAACGTTTCCATCGGCCAAAGCCACCGAACAGTATTGCAAATCCTCCAGAGCTCCCAAAAGAGAATACCACTCATCCTGGCATCTTAAAATCTCAGTAGAAACTTCATCCATCTAAAATCCTCGCTTGAACGTAAAAGTTTAAACTTAAACTAAAACTCAAAAGCAAACGCCAAAAATCCTTAATCTCTATCCGAAAAATCTCATAAAATTTTCTGATTTTTACTTTTCTTTCCATTCGGCAGATTTAAAACAACCTCCGGATAAAGAGGATATTTTCCTTTCCGGTAATCAGAGATTGGCTTCCACAATGTGGCGAATTCAAGCTCCTCTTCCTCTTTACACTTAACCCATTCAACCTGGTAAAGATGGGACCAATGAAATCAATTTCATAAACCAAAACGATCTTGTGACCGGCCTTTACATCATATACGAACCTTTTACCTTCAGTCATAAATGGCTTATCACCTTCTTTGAATACGCATATGGCTTTTGGTCTGATTTGCTTTAATTTCATTTTCAATTTTCTTATCCACCTGATTAGCGAAGCTTTTAAAAATCCTCATATTTTAATTTAACGATGAAGTAATCATCGGTACTGGCAACTGTCCGGTAGTTACTCAGTAACTGGTTCAACCTTTGCTTACCAGATAAACGTTCGAAATCTCCTTTAATCCCGACTAAATATCGCGCTCCCTCCTGTTCCCATTTAATCAATGAACCATCGTCAATATCGGCTGATGACTTACACCAGCCTTTTCTGTGGCTCAAATATAGAATGGTTGGCTCCCTGTTATCCACTGTAATTATCAGCGCATCCTCTTCGGTTTTTTGCCTTACCTCCTGAGAAAGGATATATTTGGGAGAGTTCACATCCTCCGCTTTCATATACTTGTAATATCGAACCGAGCCTAATGTTAAAATGGAGATCCCGCACAAAATGATAAAGGCAATTAACAATCTCTTGGGGGTGGAGGACTCTCGGTATCGAGAAAAACTGAGATATTTCGAGAAACTTTTACCAACAAATACTGTTGCCGGAGCAATAAAAGGAAGCTGGTAATACTCGTGCATCCTATTGCCCTGTGCTGCAATTGCAAAATATATCAAAACTGAAATGAGCCAGAAATCAAACAACCTTTCTCCCTCACCTTTACGCTTAATGAACAAACCTATTATGAAAACTACCAGACCAGCCCAGGTGAGGTGCCGTTCAGCAATGCTTTTTAAAAAAATCCGATTATAAAATTCCGGATTAAAAAGAAGCTCCCAGTTACCCCATTTCCCAACTCCATAATCCCAGATACCGAACGATAGATTATACTCAAGATATATCTGATGTGCGTGATAGTACCACAATTCCACCGGGATAAAAATCAACATACTGTAAAACCAGAGTGGCTTTTGGGCAAAGACTTTTTTACCGAACTTAAGCCATGCCAAATACAAAAGAGGTAAACCAAGGTACAAGGAAGGTATCTTTATTAAACAAGCCAAAGTTATGAAAAAAGCCGATACAAAGAAATAAATCCACCTTTCATAAGTGATCCACTGAGAAAACATGTATATACCTACAACCGAACACATGATCAGACCCGATTCCGGCATAAATGCTCTGCTGTAGTAAAGGTTAAGCGGTAGGATACTATAGACCATACAGGTCCACAAAGCGACCTTCTCATTGATATGCTTTCGGACCAACAGGTATAATGTGTAGATGGTTACCAGTGAGAAGATAACTGATAGAAATCTTCCTACCAATTCCTTTACACCAAATATTTTATAAAGGAGTGCAACCACAAAAGGATAGATTTGAAATTCCGTCTCAACGTAACCAGCTGAATTACCACCCCAATCGATCTGAGGATAAAATAGTTGGTATCCCTGCTCATGAAAATTCCGGGCAATTGCAGCAGTATCAGCCTGCCGCCAGGAATGATATCCTAAAATAGGAGAGTTGATCTGATACAACTTAAAAGATAAAGCTAAAAAGATTATTATGTATATCGCATACCTTCTCATATCGCCTATGTTATTATATAATAAGGCTTTTTGTCTTCTGATCTCCTATATCCATACAGGGGCAAAGTTTCATTAGTAAGGAAAGGCAATCTTAAAGTAGATCCGTCTATGATGAACGTTTTTTTCTCCACTGATCAAGTAAATCGAGCATCCCTTCAGGATACAAAGGAATTCTACCCTCTCGGAACTCAGAGATTGGTTTCCACCAGGCGGTAAACTCAAGCCCGTCATCCTCCTGACACTTAACCGATTCAACCTGGTAAAGATGGGGATCGACGAATAAAGCCTCATAAACCAAAACTATCTCGTGATTGGATTTTCCATCATATACGAACCTGTTCTCCATTAAGTCCAGATACTTTAAGTCCTTGATTTCTTCTCCCATCTCCTCCTTTATCTCCCTTATGATACAATCCCGGCTTAACTCTCCAAAGGAGATTTCCCCTCCCAGCGGTCGGTAAAACGTCTCCTTTTTGTTCGGATCATACCCCTCAGCCACAAAGATTCTGTCTCCGTTTAAGAAAACGCAAATCGCAATTGGTCTTATCTGTTTGGGTTTCATTGTTTTTAACTGATTACTAAAAGGGAGCGCGCCGTTTTTTAGCTCTCTTTGACACGCTCCCGGTTATTAAAACAACTTCGCACAAGCTTAATTAGGACTTTTTAACCAAATCCTTGCCGCAACAGGAGAAAGTGCAGGGATCAGCAGCAGGATGGCACCCGCATTCCGAGGCAGGTTTTCCAGCATCCTTGCACTCGTTGACCACCTGGAGCTCAAGCCCGCAATCCTCGCACACATAGATATCTCCCTTTTTCATATCGTGACAGCTCAGCATCTTGTTTCCTCCTTTCTGTTCCTAAAACAGATTGATTTTTTGTGTGTGTTCCACAGATCTTTTAAATCTGACTTAAATTATACGAAAAAATACTTACAGATAAAGGATAAACTAAAAAGATTCTTTTATCATAAAAGAAATCTAAATAACTGGAGATTAACATTTAAGCTGCTCTCGGCATTTGGATATTTACTCTGTTAGTTACAGTTCTTTTTGGAAGGGATAATAAGGTGCGATTATAATTTCCTATGTCTTTCTATGAAGAGGTCAAATACATGCCCTTTTACAAACAGTTGTATAATCTTTCTCAGAGAAATTATCCCTCAGCGAGCTCTGAAAATTTCCTTCTCCAGGGCTGGTCATGCCACAGGCAGATCCCGTGAAAGGCGAGAGAGCTCTGGCTTCGTGATTGTAAGTCATTAATTTTCGTAGGTCGGGCACCTTGCCCGACCACCCTTTTGCAATTTTTAAGAGACCCCCCTCAGAGGAATCTACTCTTTTCAATATGTAAATTAAAAAAACCTTTGAACCCTTTCCAAACTGGCGTGTATTAAAAAGTGAAATCTTTGGAAAGGAGGATTTAAATGTTTAAAAAATTTCACCTGTTTTTGTGGACAGTTGTGCTTCTGCTTTTAGTTGTAGACTACGCAGATATCGGTTTTTCAGATCCCGCCAAACCTGAAAACGTGTACCGCATAGTCTATGAGGAAAAACCGAATGAATGGTATGTGGAGCAGGCAAAACTGTG
>LJUW01000006.1 GCA_001304315.1 candidate division Zixibacteria bacterium SM23_73_2
CTGTATCGGGCATTCCTCCTGAAAGCACAGCTTTTCTTGAAAACCAGCTTTTCCTGGGAAAAATAGCATGGATGGTTGCTTTTGTCTCGCCGGGTTGCGGCTGGACTGCTACCCAGTCTCCTACCGCGGGGAGAAAAGCTTTGGAGTCTGCACTGTGCCGCATTTTACCGGTTATTTGGGCTTTGAGCTCTCCTTTCTGGCTGTAAACGAAATATATGTTTCTATGCTGCTGGGCTACTCTGGCTGGAATCAGGTTCTGGTTTTTAAATTTTTCAAAATGCTTTTCGAAAAAAGAATTCCATCCCAAATCTATTAAATTCATTTTTTTCTCCTGCATAACAAAAATTAAGTCTCATTTATTATGAAGTAAAAGTTGTGATAAAATATTTCCATAACTTTTTCCTGAGATTTTTAGGTTGATTTCTTATAAACATTTCTTTTTAAATTCCAATTAAAAAGATTCATATAATGATCTTTCCTTTTTGCTATTCTTCTGGAAATAAAGAAGCCGCAAAAGGGTTATTCCGCGGCTTTTAGAAAATTTATAAAAAACCGCGGACGTAATTCACGCCCGCGGGAATGGTTCAAGTAAAGATAACCTACCCTTAGGGGAAGGCAGTAATTTTAAACTTGATTATGCAAGCTTAAAAAAACTCCTGCCGGGGCGTGACGATCTTGCTTTTTCTTTTCTAGCAGCTCTCACAGATAATCTCTCCTTTCCCGGCAATAACCGATGGTTTGTTCAAACGTCTTATTTTATACGTTATTAGTTAGCAAATTCCCAGAAAAAATTCATAAAGGGAAATTCCCTTACTGAAGTTTCTGCAATTTTTATTGTGAAAGCTTAAAGAATTTCCTGCAACCTTTCTGATTAGAGAATCGTTAAAAGAATGAGTTTTTTAAAGTTTATTGAATTTATTATTAGTTTAAAAATATTATAGGAAAAGGAAAAAGATGAATCTGAAAAAAGCAACACTTTTAGCCATAATTGCCCTTTGCTATGATTTTGCCTTGAAAACCTACGGGACATTTTTCCCTTATGCTTTTAGAGATCTTACAGTCACACAGATCACCAATACCATAACGGTCCTTGCCAGCCTGGGGATACTTTTGTTCTTTTTGTACTTCTATAAAGAATATGTTAAAACAGAGCAGATAGGATTGAAAAATGCCACTTTGTTGAATATCATCGGTTCCGGTTTGATGTCGCTTCTTTTTCTCAAGGGGTTGATAAAGCTTTTAAATCCTCATTTCTTCAATTTTTTGACCACACCTCATTTTATTGAGCCAGCAATACCCTGGGTGAGCTCGATATTGATTTTGATATTCTTCGTTGTCTTTAACCAGGAGACTATCCGAAAAGAACAGGTGAGTTTAAGATATGCCACGCTTTCTGGTGTTGTGGGCTCTTCTGTGGGAGTGGTTTTGCGAACCTTTATTTTAGCTTTTTATATATTCTCTTCGGGAATCAGATGGTTTTTCGATTTACCAAGAAAAATGCACCTTGTTTTTATAATTTTTCTTCCGGTAACCATAGTTAGCTTTGCTTTGATACTCTATTTCTTTTTAGTTTTTTACAAGGAACAAAAAGAATAATTTACAACTGCGTATAATAAAATAAAGCGCACGGTAACCTTCCACTTTTAAATATTTAAATTCCTCAAATAATTATATTTTCCTGACAAAAGTATAGAAAAAAACCGAATACTTGATCTTAACTTTTAAATACCCAGGTTCTTTTGTGATGTTATAATGTAACCTTCAAACAAAGGAGGATTTTGTGAGATATAAATTCGTACCTGACAATCCAGAAGAAGAAAAAGCTTTGGAATCAAACCCTTCCGCCCTGCCGCTTTTTGATCCTTTTCTGCCACCTCTTCAGGCCCGTTCGATTATGGCTGGAGTTCGTCTGGGTATATTTAAAGCAATAGGGTACGGTGCGCACACGGCAGAACAGCTTGCCCAAACACTCTCTCTGGATCCCGAGGCTCTGGAGCTTCTTTTGCGAGTCCTGTCCTGTGCAGGATACGTTGCTCGCCATGGGGATCAGTACCAACTGACTGAACTTACAAGAAACACGCTTCTTCCTGAAAGTAGGTTTCAGCTGACCGAATGGATGGAATATAATTACATCCAATGGAAAATCATCGAGAGACTAGAGGAGGTCCTGAAGACCGGAAAAGGTATCGGGGTGCGAGAAAGCATTGGGGAGCCTGAAAACTGGGAAATTCATCAGCAGGCGATGCTGGAGACTGCCCGGCCAGCTGCTCCGTTGGTAGCATCTCTTGTGCCGATCAAGGATGGTGCCAAAAAGATGCTGGACATCGGAGGATCTCACGGTCTTTACGGAGCTATGATCTGCCGTAAACACCCACCCATGCGCTCGGAAGTTCTGGAGCTACCTGAAGCAGTTGAATACGCGCGTAAGTTAGCCCAGGGGGAGGGAATAGATGACGTGGTGAGCCATCGGGCTTGCGATGTGATGAGGGATGATCTGGGTAAAGGTTACGATGCGGTTTTTTTAGGAAGCATCAATCATCACTTCACCCCTGATCAGAACATGGAGCTTCTTCAACGGATCAAAAAGGCTCTTACCAAAAATGGGACCGTGGCGATCTGGGAGTTTAAAAGACCTGATCCTGACTCAGAACCGGATTTAGTGGGTGATGGGCTGGCACTTTTTTTCCGCATTACCTCTGCTGCTCAGTGTTACACTTCCGCCGATTACATCGGCTGGATCAAGTCAGCTGGCTTTATCGAGGTTAAGGTTCATCCCACTCCCTTTTCGCCTTCGCAGATTTTGGTGAGCGGTCGGGTGCCGTGAAGTCTTAATTAACGGATTTCATCCGTACCAGCACGAATAGAATTCGTGCCTACAAATTCTGTGTTTCGAGTTCATAGGTTGGGTACCTTTGTCCAGCATCATTTTAAATGTGCTTGCTATCTATAGAAAAAATCCATATTATTGCTTTTAAAAATTGCGATGGATAGAATATGAATATATTATTATTACTGTTTATTGTCACGGGTACTTCTGTATGTCTCTTTTTGGCATTATTCTGCATTACATCTCTTATTGAGAGAAAACTTCGCGCTGCACTTTTGGGAGGGCTTTTCTTTTTGATCCTGGCTGGTTTTTGGTTTGGAGGATTTTTGATTTTTCTTCCAGGTGATTATGTTGTGGCAGGAGCGGTGATTTTGGTTTTGATTCCCGGGATTCTGTTTTTTATACCTGTTGGTAAAAAGAAAGTTCAAAAGATTAGCACGATTACTGAAAGGGTGGATGAGCGGGATACGATGTTCGCGAGAGAAAAATACAGAGCTGGTACTAAAGAATATGATGCCTACTACAAAATGAGACCGGATAAAAAGGAGACAGATTATAAAATCCGCCGTCTGCCTGAGCTGTTAAATCCAGGTGGAAAGTATTACGAGCCTCTCAGGTCAAAATATATCGAGTCGCTTTTTAAATTGGAGGAGAGCCTGGTGGGTTATGTTGACGGACCGGTTAATCCAGAAAAAAAGTTGGTTGATCCTGAGCAGATGTCAGTCATTCTTAAAAAGGTAACCCTTCACCTCGGTGCGGATGAGGTCGGCATTGCCCGGCTTAATCCCTATTATGTTTATTCCCACGTGGGCAGAGGACCTGAGATGTGGGGAGCTGAGATCGAAAATAAACATCCATACGCGATTGTATTTACTGTTGAAATGGATTATGCTGGGGTGGAACAAGCACCGAGAATTGGGATAACTGAACAGACCGCTATTCAGTATTTAAATGTTCAGAGAATATCAATTGTTCTGGCTGAGTACCTTCGCCAGCTTGGGTATGGTGCCCGAGCGCATATTTCAGGAAGCAATTATCAAATAATACTGCCACCAGTTGCTTATGATGCAGGTCTGGGTGAGTTAGGGCGGTTGGGTTATCTTATTTCACCGCGATTTGGCGCAAGAATTCGCTTGGGAACAGTTACCACAGAGATGCCCCTTGTGCCTGATAAGCCCATACAGTTCGGTGTTCAGGATTTCTGCGAGAAATGCAGTAAGTGTGCTATTAACTGCCCTCCAGGTGCAATCCCCAATGGAGGTAAGACAATGGTGCGTGGTGTGGAAAAATGGCAGCTGGATATCGAAAAATGTTATATCTATTGGCGTACCACAGGAACCGACTGCGGTCTCTGTATGAAGGTATGCCCCTTCAGTCATCCGGATACTCTTGTTCACAATATCCTCAGACAGGGGATCAAGCGTTCCTCTTTTGCTCGCTGGATTTCTGTTTTTGGGGATGATCTTTTTTATGGGAAAAAAGTCAAATTCTAAAAGGTTTGGACCTAAAGAATCATTCAATAAGATGAAAACTTTTAGAATATTGAAAGATAACCTGCATTATATTAAGCAAGGTATGCTTGGAATTTTGTTTACGACGTTTTCAAACTTGTAATGATAACATACAAATAAGCTAAAGACATGAAATTTGGTAGTCAATCTGAGGTCGGGAAAATTGAAAGTATCTTAATAAAGCATCCCAAGAATGCATTTATTTCCCAAGATAACATCGACTCCCAGTGGAGGGGTCTCAACTATTCGGGCAGCCCGGATTTTAAAAAAGCCGTCGAAGAATATGAGAATTTTGTTAACCTGCTTAAAAAAGAGGTATCGGAAATCCATTACCTTCCCAGAAGCGAGAAGACCGGGCTTGATTCGATTTATGTGCGAGATGCTCTGATCATAACCAGAAAGGGAGCAATCCTCTGCAATATGGGTAAACAGGAGCGTCAAAATGAACCAGAAGCTGCCAGTGAGTTTTTACCTGAATTGGGTATCCCGATTCTTGGTGCTATAACCGGAGAGGGGAGGTTAGAGGGGGGTGATGTGGTCTGGCTGGATCAGAGGACTTTAGCAGTAGGGCAGGGTTACCGAACCAATGGTATCGGAATCAGTCAATTGAGGGCGCTTTGTTCTGAATTCGTGGATGAATTCGTGGTGTTACGGCTGCCTCACTGGCGGGGACCTGAAGAAGTACTTCATCTAATGTCCCTTATCAGCCCTATTGAATATGACTTAGCAGTAGTCTACTCCAGACTGTTACCGGTTCCTTTCAGAGAATGGCTTATCGAAAAAGGAATGAAACTTCTGGAAGTGCCGGATTCAGAATTCGAAACCATGGGTTGCAATATTTTAGCTCTTGCTCCACGAAAATGCATTATGCTTTCTGGAAATCCCCGTACCAAACGGATGCTTGAGGATGAAGGGGTGGAGGTCTGGGAGTATGAAGGCGAAGAAATTTCAAGAAAAGGTGCTGGCGGTCCAACCTGCCTGACAAGGCCGCTTTTACGAATGAGGTGATTTTAGTCTGCCATCAGATGATTTTTTAAAGCCAATCTTTTATCTTTAAATATTCTTTAACTATTTTGATGCATCGGTAAAAGGATTTGCCAATATAAAAAACTCCGGCAATTTTATTACCGGAGCTTTTCAAAGCATTGACTATTCAGTTTATATCATTCAGTCAGCAATTCAAATGATAAGCTAAATCCCGCTGAACTGCACATCCTTGAAATACATACAGGGCAGACGCAGGGATGAATAAAGGTAAGGGTCATTACCCACTTCAACCAGCTTATTCAGAAAGTCTGCCAGGTTACCGGAGATGTTCATCTCGCCGACCGGTTTTATGATCTCACCGTCCTCTATGTACAACCCACCGATTCCAAAAGAGAAATCACCGGTGGTGGAGTTGGAATTTCCCCCTATGAAGCTATTCACTAAAATACCCTTTTTAATCCCTTTGACCATCTCATCCAGAGATCTTTTGCCATAATCCAGTACCACATTGGTTGCATCACCGGTAGTGGGCTCCATTTCCAGCTTTTTACCATAATAGGTGTCTATGTAATAGGATCTCAGAATACCCTTATCCATCATTACCCGGCGCTTGGCTGCCATGCCTTCACCGTCGTATAACCTTGAACCTATTCCCGATTTAACCAGAGGATCATCGATCACCGTGAGTTTATCCGAGCCTATCTTCTGTCCCAGTTTTCCCTCCAGAAAAGAGCTTTTCTGCTGAAGGGCGCTGGCTTTCATAGGTGTATACAGGGAATAAAAGATTCTCCAACCTGACCTGTTTTCGATGATCATGTCATATAAACCTGACTCCAGCTTGGTCTGACCGATTCTCTGAAGGGCACGCTTCACTGCATTTTTAGCCAGGGTCTCCTCAGAGGGAAGGTCTTTGTAGAAACGCACGGTCCGCCAATCCCAGCCATCAGGACGCCCTCCGGTAATCTCGTCTTTGACGCTCACGTCAGCGCCAGCAGAGAAATAGGTACCCTGTCTATCGCCTTCGAATCCGTTGCTGTTTACCTTGGTCGCTTCAAAATAAGTGTCCCCGTAACCGGAGGTGCTGGATATGATCTTGTCGCTTTGGGCTGAAGCTATCTTTTCAAGCTCCTTTGCTATTTTCACTCTTTTTTCCGAGGTAACCTTTTCATAATAGGGGTCGTTGACCTGCAGGTCGATTTCTTTCTGACCCTGGTAATACTTGGGATCGGGAAGGGAGCGGTAAGGATCCTCAGTTAAGTATTTGGTCATTGCCACCGCTTCTCCGATGAACTTTTCCAACGACTCTTTTCTGATATCGTTGGTGGAATGGCTTGAATAGCGGCTGTTAGCATAAATATCGAGGCCCAGAGAGTTTTGGGTTGATTCTTTAAGCTGCTCCAGTTTACCCTCTCTGAATTCCACCTCGATCTCCCTTTTGTTAGAGATATCTACCCCCACCTCCCCGGCACCATATTTTTGAGCTTGGGAAACTGCCCAGCGGGCTAACTCTAATCTTTGTTTTCTATTCATGATTCAAATCCTGATTTTTAAGTTTACATATTTTTCATTCTGTTTTTCAAGTGTTCAAATCTATGATGACACTCCTGAGACAGTTATCGCTGAGACTTTGGTGGTAGGCAAACCATCTGATACCGGAACTCCCTGCCCGTATTTTCCGCAGGTGCCTCCGCCTTCTTCCAGGCCGAAATCGTTGGCTACCATGACTATTTTTTTCAGCACCTCAGGACCGTTTCCGATTATGTTTATATCCTTAACCGGCTGGGTAAGTTTTCCGTTCTCGATCATGTAGCCGGACTTAACGTAGAAACTGAAATCTCCCACGCCGATATCCACCTGTCCGTTGGTGAAGGCTTCGGTATAAAGGCCCTTCTTAACGCTTTTGATTATCTCCTCCTTGGTGTGAGGACCGTTGATCATGTAGGTGTTTCTCATCCGGGGGATGGGATTGTAGCGGAAGGATTCTCTTCTGCCATTACCGGTGGGCTTGACCTTGTAGTGCTTGGCACTGATGTAATCATGAAGGTAGCTTCTCAAAATCCCGTTCTCAACCAGAACCGTTTTCTCGGTATCGTTGCCTTCATCATCCACGTTTATGGCCCCGCGGGCATTGGGGAATGTGCCGTCATCAACTATGGTGACGAACTCTTCCGCCACCTTCTGGTTCATCTTATCCGAGAAGATGGATAATTCCTTGCGGTTGAAATCCGCCTCCATTCCATGACCGATGGCCTCGTGCAAAAGTATCCCCGAGCTTCCAGCTGCCAGGACAACCTCCATCTCACCTGCCTCAGGCTGTACCGCATCAAACAGGACCACGGTGCGGTGAACAGCCTCATCAGCCAATCGATCCACATTCTTGGGGGAAAAGTATTCTATGCCCTGGCGTCCGCCCAAAGAGAAATAATTCTCTTCCCGTTTCCCATTCTGCTCCGCATTACAGGATGTAACAAGATAGGTCATCGGCTGGTAATCGTAAACCAACCTTCCCTGGGAGTTTGCCACCAGGATATAGGTGCTCTGATCGGAAAACCAGATCTTGCATTTAATGATCCGGCTGTCGTTTTTGAAGACCTTATCGTTGATTTTTTCCAGGTAAGGGATTTTCTGGTCGATTCTGACATCCTCCCACATGGTCTGGATGGGGTAATAATTAGGCGTATTGTGGAGTTTCAGCTCCTCAGGTGGTGCGGTTTTGCTCTGGTTGGCGATATTGGCTGCTGTTTTGGCTGCAAGCTTCATCGCTTTGGGGGTGATCTCCTCGGTAAAGGAGTAGCCGGTCTGCTCCTCCTCGACAACCCTTATTCCCACCCCGAAGTCGACGTCGCTGTAAGCTCTGTTAACCGCCTTGTCCTCGAGTCCAATCCAGTTCGAGATCCGGTGCTGGAAGAAGACGTCGCAATAATCTCCGCCCTTCTCCAGTGCAGCAGCCATCACATCTCTTATAACCTTCTCATCCACCCCGAAATGCTTGTAATAATCGGAAAGCTGGGCGTCTTCCTGGGGAGGAGTAAGGAAAGCTGCAACGGGATTGGCTTTGAAGACAATGGGAATGGTAGCAAAGGCGACTCCTTTGGCGCTCAGCTTCAGGAATTCTCTTCTTTTGATTTTGTTCATATGTTTATCCTCCGTTAATTTATATTTAGGTTGATTTGAATTTGGTTTTTGTTTTTTGGTTATGGATTTCTGAATTCATGAGATTGTTACAATATATATAAAATTTATATTTATTACTTAAAGATTTTACGAAAGTTTCAAAATTTATGGAGTTTAAAATGAAACACTTTTTGCATTTCCAGCTAAGTCTATGTGAAAAATTTAAGAAATTGTCTATACTATAGAAGACTTAAAAAATTAGCACCTCGCATTTTCAGTATTAACTAAAATTTTTAAATAGATTTGTCAAGTCGTTTTTGAGAATAATAAAGGTTTTTTTGTTTGGATAATTCAAAAACAGATCTGGATTCTTTTTGGTCTTTTGACTTTTGGCTGATTTAACTGAGATCATACCATATCGTATTAAATCTGATGTGATCTCAGCTACCCCCACTCTCCTAAAATGTGCTTGACAAGGTCAGATGAGCAATTATAATTACCTAATGACTGAAAGGATTTACCCTGAAGTTAGGTTGCAGCCAATAAGTCCAGGGAGTTTCTTTGGTTGAGGTTAAGACAGATAGAGGCTCTTATTTAGAAATCATATAATCAATAATTGTCTTTCTAAACTTAATCAAGATCAGAGGGATATTATGAAACAGCTAAAATTGTTAATTATATGTGGAATTGTTTTGATTGTTGGTGCAGTAATAGTCATTTATCTTTTAAAATCAGTCCCTTCTACATCTAAAAGAACGCACATAATCCAGTCTGAGGCAAAAGAGGGAACAGAAGAAGATCCGCAAGCCCGTGCACGGTATAAATGGCTCCGCCTCCGGGATCCCAAAACTAACCAGATTCCCAGAAATATCGGTGCGGGGGAATTGGCTTTCGTCAAAAACCTCGCCGGTAAAACCAGGGGGCAAGATCTGGCTGTGACCACAGAATGGATTGCCAGAGGTCCCCAGAATATTGGCGGCAGGACAAAGGCGTTAGCCCTGGACGTAACGGATGAAAACACCATACTTGCCGGCTGTGTTTCAAGCGGCATGTGGAGATCGACCGATGGTGGCGCTTCGTGGACAAAAACCACGGCACCGGACCAGCTCCACAGCGTATCATGCATTGCGCAAAACAAGGCTACGGGCAAGGATAGTATCTGGTATTACGGAACTGGCGAATGGTCTTCCGGCATGGGAGGCAGTGCTTCCGGTCCTTTGGGAACTGGTGCTGTCTATCGAGGGGACGGAATATTCAAATCAACTGACAATGGCATAAGCTGGTTTCTTCTGCCTTCGACGGTCTCAGGAACACCAACTATCACGGATTCCTTTGACTTTGTCTGGAGGATCGTAACTTTCGGTACAGACGGAGTCTACGCAGCCACATCAACCGGATTATTCAAAAGCACAGATGGTGGGGACTTATGGCAACATGTTCTGGATTTTGGGCCGGATTATCCAAACACCGACATAGCTCTCACCAGTCAGGATACATGCTATGCTTCAATTAGCGGAGCAGGACCAGCTAACGGCATATACAAATCAGCTGATGGGGAGACCTGGGATAATATCACTCCCCTGGATTGGCCTGATACAACCAAGCGTACGGTTATCGCCATTGCACCCTCCAACGAGAACGTCATCTATTTTCTTGTTGAAGTTGCCTATTTAAGACAACAATTAAGAAGATACGAGGTAGGGGTTGGCTGGACCGACCTCTCGGCCAATATGCCCTGGGGGGGTGAGATGATCACCTACGGCGGGAACATGCTCATTTTCTTTGTAAAGCCTGATGACGATAGCACGCTTTTTCTCGGAACCGTTGGTCTTTATCGAAGCACCGATGGAGGGCAGTCCTTTGAGGTGATTGGAGCATACAGCGATTTTCACGTTGACCAGCACTCCATTGTATTCTTCCCATCGAACCCCAATACCATGATCGTAGGGAATGACGGTGGACTGTTCAGGACCAGCAACAACATGGCAGAGCCGGAGTACGATCCATCATCCGGAGAATATCATATCGCCTGGGAATCGTTGAACAATGGTTACATAACAACACAATTCTATGCCATAGCCACAGATCATGGAACCCCGGGAAGCGAGACCATCCTGGGTGGAACCCAGGACAACTCCTGGCTTTTTACAACCACGTCCGATCCTCTTGTTCCCTGGACCTCGATATGGAAGGGATCGACAGATGGCGGATTCTCAGCGGTCAGCGACGGAGGAGAATACTACTATACCAGCCAGGCTGCGACGTTTCACATATGGCGGCATTCATATCCAGGTGGAGTGCATCACTTTACCGAGGTTACCCCCAGTGATACGGCAGGCGGCAGTTTATGGCTTCCTCCCTTCATCCTCGATCCCCACGATACCCGGATCATGTATCTGCCGTGGCGAACCCTGATGTGGCGCAACTCCGATCTAACCGAAATCCCCGAGGTGTTTCCCCCGGAACCGACGGATGTAAACTGGACTCAACTGGACAGCGTAAAAGACTATTATATTTCAGCATTGGGTATGTCCGAAGCGGAGCCCAGAAGATTGTATTATGCTTCCAAGGATGGCGACGTTTTCAAGATGGATAATCCTCATCAGGGGCAGCCGGTTCCGGTCAAGCTCTCCACCGACGGTCTCCCCCCGTATGCCTACGTTCATTGCATTGCCGTGGATCCAACGGATATTGATAAAGTGATAGTTTCATTCCCCAATTATGGCGTTGTTAGCATATGTTATTCCGAAGATGGTGGAAACAGCTGGACTTCGGTCAGCGGCAATCTGGAGGAAAATCCCGATGGCAGTGGCAGTGGTCCCTCGGTGCGATGGGTCTCGATCCTCTATGTTGAAGAAAAACCTATCTATTTCGCGGGGACCAGCGTGGGGCTTTTCTCCACTACCAGATTGGATGGAATGAATACCGTATGGGTCCAGGAGGGTGCTTCGGTGATTGGCAATGTTGTTATCGATATGATCGATGTGCGTCAATCAGATGGTTTTGTCGTGGTGGGCACGCACGGGAATGGCGTTTACAGTACCTACGTAACCGAAGTAGGTATCGACGAGGAGGAAATAACCAGCCACCCAAAAACCTTTGAGCTCTTTCATCCTTATCCCAATCCGTTCAATATGGCAACTAATATCCGCTTCACTTTGAAAAATAGCGGTTTTGTGAAATTGAAAGTGTACAATTTGCTCGGACAAGAAGTATCCACGCTGATTGATGGACCTCTTCGGGCAGGAGAACATCGGATTCAATGGAAAGCCGAAAGGGTGGCTAGCGGAGTTTACTTTATTCGGCTGCGTTTTGAGGATCTCTCTGAAACGAAAAAGGTGCTTTTGCTGAAGTAAAAAGACCTGACATCTTTATCATTGTAAAACTTTTATATTTATAGCGGTTTATCAATTCTTAGAGAGTAAAATAGTTTGAGATAACCATCTCTGATCTCCTCTCCTTTGCTGTGCTAAAATTGTACTAAGTTGAGTTGGTTTTTTATGGGTTATGACGGGTTGTGTGTGAATGTCATGCAAGTAGTTATCTTTCTGGGTAAAGCGTAACCCCACCTTGCCTCAAGGTGGGTACTGCTTTCCTCAATAGCTTAGGGAATTCCTATGCGGAGCTCAAGAAGTTCTTTGAACATCCTTCGGATTCACGAAACATCAAGAGATTATACATTATCTTTCTTAAGTATAGACTATACCTTAACAAATATATGAATTATATAATGAATGTAGTTTCATATAAGTTTTTTAAATCATTTTTAAATTTTAATTAATATTGATCGGGAGCCCACAAGGGGCTCCCCTACCCTTTAAAATATAATTGCGAGCGGAGAGAAGCAATCTTTTCTTCCAAGGAGTTGGAGAGAAAATCCCAAATTTGTTTCAATTCGGGTTGTGTAATAATATAATGTGAGTAGTTATCCTTCCGGGCAAAAGTAAAGATTCCACCAATTAGAGTCCCCTTAAATTGTGATTGTTGTTCATAAATTCAGCTTGCTTTTCTGAGAAAAATTATTATATTGAATACAGAGGGAAAGCGATTGACTGGGTATTAATTTTTTGAAAGGATTATAAAATGAGATTAAAAAAATCGATGGTATTCAGGATTTTGTTTGTTCTTTTAATTTTATGGATTGGCTCAGCCTATGCTGGGAACGTAACCCAACAGACAGTTACTCTTAAAATTGATCCGATAAACCTGATTCAGGTAAGGGATGATCTTTCTTCTTGGTCAATTACTACCAATGAGGTTAATAAAAGGGTTATGGGAAGGATCAAAACATCAGGGATTGTTTTAAGTTTAAAATTTGAGGCTCCTTCGAATGGCATATCAGAGGGCTTTGTAACTTTAACCAGCGAAATGCAATGTTTGGTGAAAAATATCAGTAAGGTCGCTGAAAGTGATTTAAAAATATCTTGCGAGGATTTATCTGACATAGAAGGAGCTGAGCTGGAGTTCATGCTTACAGATTAGATAATTGGGGGGGAACGACTTTCCCTATCTCTATCCAACTACCTGTATAGAAAAGTATTCTTTTTTTTAGAGATTTCTCAATGGGGGAGAGGGGGTTTATTTCATCTGTTTCAATTTTGTTTAAATTGGGATTGTTTTTTTCCTGGGTTTTTATGCGATAACCAAGCAGATTTCCCTTGACATTTTATGTTTTTTATTTATAATGCTATTAAGTTTAAGTAAACTGTATTCAGCGAATTTGGTCAGCCTCAATGAAGGCATAAAGACGACCAAATAACTTTTTACTTGGCAATTTGATTTTGGTTAACTGAACAAAAAGGAAGGAGGTTTTAATGCGCACTTTTTTAATGATCTTCACCGCAGTTGCTCTGGTCGTTGGTTACATATCTGCACCTGCTGTGGCTGACTGGTTTCCCGAGGACGGTCATAAGATGCATTTCCCACAGCTACCGGATCCGGTGGGATGGGACGTGAATGCGAGCTGGCCCGTAGTCCTGGCAGATGACTGGGAGTGCAGTCAAAGCGGCTGGGTCCAAGACATCCACTTCTGGGGCTCACACCGGTTCGATTTAGCCCTCCCCATCACAGCCTTTGACCTGGTGATCTACAGCAATATCCCGGGTCCGCCCAGCAAGCCGGGCGAACCACTGTGGGTGTATCGGGCATATCAATTCCTGACGATTGAGTGGGGTTATTCACCTCAAGGGTGGTATAATCCCGCGACCGGCGAAGTCTACCCGGAAGACCATTTTGGCATTTACCAGTACAACATCTTTCTCGATTCATTGGATTGGTTCTGGCAGGAAAAAGGAAACATATACTGGTTGAGCATTGCCGCCACTCCCATGATCCCCGAGTTCCCCTGGGGTTGGAAATCGTCGGTGGAACATTTTATGGATAATGCGACCTTCTCCGTAGACCCCAACTACTTCTGGGAACCCCTGTTCGAGCCGCTGCCACCATATGAGCCGCTCGACCTGGCCTTTGTGATCAACGGCAGAGGGATTTGTGGCGATGTGAATGGAGATGGACAAATCAACCTGTCCGATCCCATCTGCCTTGCGGATCATTACTTCGGTGGATCTTGCGAGATTGATCCCTGGGCATCGGATGTTAACTGTGACGCTGGTGTTAATCTTGGGGATGCGATAATAATAGCTAAGGTATACTTCGGAAAGCCGGGATTTTCGTTGAACTGCTGCCCTTCACGTTAAATCCCAAAGATAACTACTTAAAATCCCAGTCCCTTTTCAGAGGCTGGGGTTTTCTTTTGTGAATATCTTGGCAAGTTTTAAACAATCATTACCATAATCGCTTTGGAATTCCCAGCAGTTTCACGCGCATAAGGGATCCCTTATTGAGAACTAATCTCTTGGTAGATCCTCAGCAAAAATTGTTTCAATTTTGTTTCAATTGGAGTTATGTTTTCTTGTGTTTTTACAGATTACCACAAAAATACTTATAAACTGCTAAATCTTTGCAGGAGTTTGGGAAAGCCCATAAAATAAATGCCGGAGGTCGGAGTCGAACCGACACGAGGTTTGAGCCTCACCGGATTTTGAGTCCGGCGCGTCTACCAATTCCACCACTCCGGCTTTTATCAACTCGCTTATGAATATTAAATCAGTGCTTTGAAAAAGTCAAGTGTTTTTACAAAATTCAATTAAATGCTTTTTTGATCTTAAATTCGTCTTGAAAGAGAGTTTTGATGAGTTGTTTTTAAGTTTTATAAAACTGATTTCAGATGAGGGAGATGTCCTCGGGACTGGGGAAATACGAGTGATTTGATAGCTATTTTTCGCAGGCTGAAGCCTGCGGCTACCCTATCTTTTAAGCTTTAACGTTGAATTAACTCTTTTTTATTAACCTCACCCCTTGCCCTCTCCATAAATGGAGAGGGTGAAAGATATAAATTCTACTGATGAGTTTTTTGTTTAATTTAGTTCCTTTTCCAGTTCGAGGTTTAATCCATCCCTTGCGGATATGACTTTTAGTCCAATCTCAGATGATAGTCTTTCCGCAAGGTCCCAGGGTTTGGCTTTTACCATGGTCATACCGAAGTGGGTTAAAATAGCTAATTTGGGCCTGATCTTTTGAATAAGCTCTTTGGCATCTTCCAAGTTAAGATGATCAAGTTTTAAGCTTGTCTTATCCCTTATATGTCTTACCACGTTTAGTATGATAATGTCACTGTCAGAATATGCTTTAATCAATTCCGGAAAAAACTTTGTATCCACGATCAGTGATATTTTGTATTTGGATGATTCAAACCTTATTCCGTATGTTTCAACTCCATGAACGTGCTTCAATGGAGTATAAAAATTTACATTTCCCAAGGAGTAATTACCGCCCTGCTTGAGAATGTGAATTCTCTCAACGAAATCCCTTAAGTATTTTAAAACAACCGGGTCATCCTCCAATGCATCCTGGGGAGCAAAGATCTCTCCTCTTTTTTTAAACCCTCCCTCGGTCATAGCCTCGATCATAACGTTTATGTCTGAGGAGTGGTCTAAATGTTTATGGGTCAGAATTATCCCATCCAGAGTTAGGGGATCGAGTTTGGGTTTTGAGGATGCGCATTTGACCAGAGTTCCCGGACCCGGATCGACTAAAACGTTAGTATCATTCAGGGTGATCCAGATACCTCCGGAGGAGCGAATCTGTTTGGTTACAACGAACCTTGCCCCAGCGGTTCCTAAAAATTTTATCCGATCCAAAGCTTTATTTAGTTATTCCTTATCTATCCCGTATTCCTTCATCTTCAGCCTGAGGGTGTTCCGATGAATGCCTAAAACATCTGCTGTTTTGCCTAAATTCCATTCGGTCTTTTTAAGTATTTCTATTATGTGATTTTTCTCCATCTCCTTCAAAGAGAGGTCATCTTTTTTTTCAACCTTGCTTTTTCCAAAGGTGAGGGAAGAAAGGTCAGCTTCATCCAGAGCTTCTCCCCTTGAGAGAACAACTCCCCTCTCAATGATATTCTCCAGTTCCCTTATGTTTCCGGGCCAGTCATAGGTCAGAAGAATATCCTTTGCCTTATGGGTGATGCCTTTCACATTTTTTCCACATTTTCTGTTGGATTTCTCCAAGAAGTATGTGACCAAAGAGATTACATCTTCTTTTCTATCTCTTAAGGGAGGGATGAAAACAGAGATGACATTAAGCCTGAAAAAGAGGTCTTCCCTGAAGGTTTTCTCACCTATCTTTTTCTCCAGTTCCTGATTGGTTGCTGATATTATCCTGACGTCAACATCTATTGTGTCCTCCCCTCCCAATCTTTCGAATTTTTTTGACTCCAGAACTCT
Organism: candidate division Zixibacteria bacterium SM23_73_2; assembly: GCA_001304315.1. GTDB lineage: Bacteria > Zixibacteria > MSB-5A5 > MSB-5A5 > SM23-73-2 > SM23-73-2. Next base: position 16,227 of record LJUW01000006.1, read on the forward strand.
TAAAAGCTTAACCTGGATTTGCAGGGGGAGGTCACCGATCTCATCCAAAAATAAAGTTCCCTTGTCAGCCAATTCAAACCTTCCCTCTTTTTTCTTTACCGCACCGGTGAAGGCGCCCTTCTCGTAGCCGAAAAGCTCTGATTCCAGAAGGGTCTCCGGTAAGGCTGCGCAGGATATGGGGACGAATCTATTCCCTTTCCTTTTGCTTAAATAATGAATTGCCCGGGCAACCAGCTCCTTTCCGGTCCCTGACTCCCCTCTGATCAGAATAGTTGAATCTGTGGTAGCTACCCTTGCTACTGTGCTTAAGACCTCCTTTATGGCTTTGCTTTCGCCGATTATCTTTAAATTCTTGTATCTTTCCTCCAGCTCCTCTTTTAAATACTTATTCTCAGCTATTATCTTCTGTTCTTCAGAAGCTTTTTTGATATTAAGGCTCAACTCCTCCAGATCCACGGGTTTGTTAACGTAATGAAAAGCTCCCTTTTTCATCGCCTCCACTGCGGACTCAACCGTTCCATAAGCGGTCATCATTATCACCTGAATCTCAGGATTTGTTCTTTTTAACCTATCCAGAAGTTCCAATCCATCCATCCCCGGCATCTTGATGTCAACCAGAGCCAGCTCGAAGCTTTTACCTTCACATATTTTTAAAGCGGCTTCCCCTGAATCGGCGGTCGTTACCAAATGTCCCTCTTTTATAAGAAATCCGGAGAGCATGTCCAGCTGGGACTTTTCGTCATCTACTATGAGTATTCTGAAAAGTGGCATAAATTTACCTTTTTATGAATATACAAACAAGTTTTTCAATGGCAAGTGATTTAAAAGATTAAGGATAGAAATTTTATTTAGAAAATCCATTAAAAGACTAAAAAATCACTTGATTTTTAATATTTAAAAGATAAATTATAAAGATTTTCGTAAATTTAAAATTAGGTTAAATGCCCAAAGTTCAGGCATAAAAATTCTTAACGGAGGTAAACAAAATGGCAGATAAAAAGGCTGATCTGGCTGGACCAGGGATAGGGGACTATAAAGAACTGGAGAAGATTTTGCCCAATGATTACAGCCCGATATTGAATCACCGGGAGACGATGAAAGCTCTCTTTGGGGTGAAAAGCTATATCGAGGAGAATCTGTGCAAGGAGCTTAACCTTTTGATGGTTCAGGTTCCTTTGATCGTTGACATTAAAAGCGGGGTCAACGATATGCTGGATAGGGATGGTTCGCGAACTCCGATCCAATTTCACATCTCCAATGATTATAACAAAAATCCCATCGATGCCCAGGTGGTGCAAGCAGCGACCAAATGGAAAAGGGTTGCGCTGAAGCAGTATGGGATGAGGGTGGGGGAGGGTATATGTACCGATATGAAGGCGGTGCGGAAGGACTACTTTTTGGATCACGATCACAGCGCCTATGTGGACCAGTGGGATTGGGAGCTGGTGATAACCGAGAAACAGCGCAGCTTGGATTTCTTAAAAGAGGTGGTGAAAAAAATCTGGAAGGTTTTGAAAGGTGCTGAAAATTTTGCACAGGAGATGTACCCCCAGCTTAAAACCGATAAATATCCAGACCTTCCGGATGAGCTTACGTTCCTGCATGCTGAAGATATCCTGGACAAATTCCCGGATATGCCCCGTAAGCAGAGGGAGACTGCTATCGTTCAGGAGTATCCCGCAGTGTTTATCATTGGGGTAGGATGGGTGCTCAAGGATGGTTACCCTCATGAGATGAGGGCGGCAGACTACGATGACTGGGTAACAGAAACCGTATCCGAGGAAGGCAGGCCTATGCACGGTTTGAACGGCGATATTCTGGTATGGAATCCGGTGACCAAAAGAAGGCACGAGCTGACCTCTATGGGCATCCGGGTCAATGCCGAAACTCTCAAAAAACAGCTTGAGATTACAGGCCAGCTTAATTTCCTTGATTTGCCTTACCACCAGGGAATCTTGAACAAACAACTTCCTCTCACCATCGGTGGCGGCATCGGGCAGTCCCGCACCTATATGCAGCTTCTCAAGAAGGCTCATCTGGGTGAGGTGAGCGTTACCGTATGGCCCCAGATCTTAAAGGATATGAGCGCTAAAAGGAACATTCACGTGCTGGAGTAAAAAGAATTTACACCAGTTATATTTTCCACATTGTATGGAAAAGCGAGTTGCCAGAAAGGTGGCAACTCGTTTTTTTTTATCACTTTATCCACTTTCTCATAAAAAAACATTGATTTTCGTTAAGGGAGAGGATAGATTGTTGATGCATCGGTATTGGGAAATGCCGATGCAATTAGCTTCGGGAATTCCTATTCTCGAAGCATCAAAAGACTTCGGAAACAACCCCAATATTTACATTACTTTTTTTGTAATTTCGGAAATTTTTCATTGACAAGATACAAAAATCGTTTATATTTATTATAAGAAGGATTTTAATATTCTACTCTTTATTAATTCTTGTACTTCTTACTCTATTTGGGAAAGAAATCGATAAAAAAATTCGACGGGTGATTGAAGATATAGAAAGATGATTTGTAATTAATTTTAAACACGGGAGGTTGAGATGTTTATTAAAAATTTTTCCCGGTGGGCAAAAGCACTGTTTTTTCTTTCGATCTTTTTTGTTTTCTCATTGACTGCGTTTTATGGTCTTTCCACTTCGGGCGATTTTCTATGCGGAGATGTGGATGCAGATGAAGAAGTGACTTTGGGAGACGTTCTCTACATAGCCAATTATTTCCTGAAGGGTGGACCCGAGCCTGTTCCTCTGGATTGTGCGGATGTCAACTGCGATCAGCAGGTAAATATCGGGGACGTCATTTATCTGGCAAACTTTCTTTTGAAAGGTGGTTTTTCACCCTGTTGGGCCGAGAGAACAGTTGATTTCGAGGGCTGCAAAACATTCGAAAGAGGCGAGGCAGACACCATTCCACTTGATCAGGATTGCATCGAATACGGGTATGATGGTGAGAGTGTTTTATCGATCAAGCGTATAAATGCGGGATTTAACTGCTGTCCTGGAGTGATTAAAGCTTTTGTGGACATTGAGGGCGACGTTATAACGATAGAGGAAAAGGAATTTTATGATGATACCGGACCATGTTATTGCCTGTGCCTTTTCGATCTGGATTTCGATATAACCGAGATCAACCCTGGCGTATATACCATAAAGGTGATCGAACTTTACCTGTCTGCTGGTGACGAGCCTTTAGAATTTTCCGTTGATCTTACTAATTCTAATTCTGGTATCTTTTGCGTTAAGAGGTCCGTTTATCCCTGGATGCCTTGAGAATTGGTGAACAAAACTCTTGTGGAATCGATAATGGAATAAGTGTCCGGAAGAATGTGAAGTTACTGTTTTCGAGAATCTAAAAGGAGGAGAGAATGAGGCTGAACCGCTCGGTTTTATTGCCCGAGCTTGGGATTACTTTGATTTTTCTTTTAGTTTTATCATTCACAGTATATGATAATCTTTATTCTGAAGGTTTTTTGTGCGGGGATGCTGATACTAATGGTGAAGTGAACCTCAGCGACGTTTTATACATTGCCAACTATTGTCTGAAAGGTGGACTCCAGCCTGTTCCTTTACAATCCGCTGACGTGAACTGTGACGGTGAGGTTAACCTGTCTGACGTGATTTATCTGGCGAATTACTTACTGAAAAGCGGATCTCCACCCTGCTGGTTTGAGGTATCTAACACTTCCCAGGGCTGCAAGACTTTCCAGAAAATTGAGGGGGATATAGTGCCTCCAGATCAGGACTGCATAGAGTATACATACGACGAGGAAAGTGTTTTATCGATCAAGCATTTAAATGCCGGATTCAACTGCTGTCCCGAGAAGATTAAGATTTTTGTAAACATCCAGAACAGTATAATCACCATTGAGGAGAAGGAGTATAACGGACTTTGCGATTGCAATTGCCTTTTCGATCTGGATTTTGATATAGAAAACGTTGTCCCTGGAGAGTTTACCATAAAGGTAATCGAGCCCTATCTTCCGTCTGGTGATCAGCTTTTGGAATTTTATGTTGATCTTTCCTATTCAACCTCAGGCATTTTTTGTGTGGAAAGAACCTGTTATCCCTGGGGGGATTGGTAGGGATGTTATTTATTGGTAAATAGATTTGTTCGTGTTGTAAAATTTTAAACGGTTTAAGGACAGACAGGAATGTCTGTCCTGTTTTTTTAAGATTTAAAAATCTGTCCCTACGTTTTTTTGAGACTTTCACTCTAACCTTACTTATCCATAAAATTTGAATATTATTTTAATTGAAAATTTTAAGTTTAAAACTATATTTATAACACGCTGATTCTGTTCTAAGTAAATTAGCTTTTATTAGGTAAAAAATGCTAACATAATTATATGATAATTAATGACGAATGATTGATGATTAATGCATTCAGTAAGGAGGATTAATGATAAACTTGAAAAGTAAAGTAGCTTTGATCACCGGCGCATCCAGAGGGATTGGAAAAGAAACGGCTTTGCTTTTTGCAAGTGTCGGTTGCGATCTTGTTATCAACTATAATAAAAGCAAAAGTTCTGCTGAAGAAACTTCGAATCAGGTGAGAAAATACGGGATTAAAGCAGAAATCTTTAAAGCGGATATTGGAAGTTATTCTGAGGTTTTGAGGTTAGTGGATTTCGGCATGGATAAATTTAAAAAGATTGATATCCTGGTTAACAATGCTGGAATCTGGGAATATTCCAGAATAGATGAGCTGACCCCGGATAAGCTTGAAAAGACCATGAGGATTAATTTAAGTGGTGTGTTTTACCTGACACAAAAAGTATCCAGGGTTATGATAAAGCAAAAGTATGGTAACATAATAAACGTCTCTTCCACCGCAGGGCAGAGAGGCGAGCCCTTTCATTCCCATTATGCTGCATCCAAGGGCGCAGTGATAAGTTTAACCAAATCTCTAGCAGTCGAGCTGGCTCCTTATAATATCAGGGTAAACTGCGTGGCTCCCGGATGGGTGGATACTGACATGAGCCACCAGGCTCTTTTGGATGAGAAAGAAGAGATTTTAGGCAAAATACCACTGGGAAGAGCTGCCAAGCCGGAGGAGATCGCTGGACCGATTCTTTTTTTAGCATCAGATCTTTCATCCTTTGTAAACGGCGAGATTTTAAACGTGAACGGAGGAGCGGTTTTGTGTGGATGATTTTCGTCGGATCTGGATATTAAACTATATTTTTAAATGAATTTCAAGATTACCAGCAAGACCTGTGAATTTTCGTTTGATTAGAAATTAATAAATTTTGGAGGAAAACTGGAAAGCAAAGAGCCAAAAAGTTACGCAATTTTAATCGTCGCTGTTGTTTCGGTTAGCTGGGCATCGATATTCATCCGTCTTACCAATGCCCCTCCTCTGGCAACTGCTTTTTATCGGATGGGGCTGGCAAGTCTGTTTTTAATCCCCATATCGTTTTACCGATACTTTCCGGAGATAAAAAAGATAAAAGGAAAACTTTTGTTTTTCTCTTTTTTATCCGGGATATTTTTGGCGCTCCATTTCGTTTTTTGGATAACCTCCCTTTATTATACCACCATATCCAACTCGGTGGTTCTGGTCACCACCCAGCCCATATTCGTGGCTATTCTTTCTCATTTCATTCTCAAGGAGAAGGTGCGGGCTTTAGGTTTTTCCGGCATAATCCTGGCTTTGATTGGCGCTTTCATCATAAGTAGAGGGGATATGAGCGTCGGAAAGGAGAACTTCATCGGCGACATCTTAGCTCTTCTGGGCGCGGTTATGGCAGCTCTGTATCTTTTCTTTGGAAGGGTGGTCAGGCAGAAGCTCAACTTGGTTCCATACATCTTCACCGTTTACACCATTGCTGCTTTAGCCATAGGAATCATAGCTTTGTTTTACAGAACTCCTTTTTATCCCTATCCCAGGATCACTTTTCTCTGGTTTTTGCTTTTAGCTTTGATCCCCCAGCTTACCGGGCACACCCTTTATAACTGGGCATTGAAGCATCTGAAAGCTTATCTGGTGGGGACCAGTATTCTGGGAGAGCCGATAGGGGCTACTATTTTAGCGTATATTATCTTCAAAGAGATTCCATTTGTCTCCACCTATGTTGGTGGGGGAATGATTCTTTTGGGGATATATCTTGTTTTTTATAGCGAGAAGGGCAGAAAAACGATTAAATAAACCAGCTATTTTCTCAGCTGATTTTTATGACTGAGAAAACACTTTTATACATTTATATCTCAATTTAAAAGGGTGCCCATTAACTTCAGGTGAAAATTCGCATAAAAAATGCAGACGCCCAATCGTTGGGCGCCTGAATCTCCTTCTTAAAGCTAAAGAACCTCCAAAACCTTCTCTATCTAGAAAAACTACAATTTGGCAACGTTTATCGCCTGGGGACCTTTCTGACCCTGAGTTATCTCGAAGGTGACCTCGTCACCCTCTTTCAGGGTCTTAAAACCATCACCGGTTATAGCTGAGAAATGAACGAATACTTCCTTGCTCCCGTCATCGGGAATGATGAATCCGTATCCTTTAGCCTCGTCGAACCATTTAATCTTACCTTGCAAAAACTTTCACCACCTTTCTTTGAAAAAATTTAAAAGCCACGAAAGATGGAACTTAAGCTTTCATGGCTGAAAAACTCAAGTATATTGTATCCTTCTCACTACGAAAACTTGATGCAACTCTCTTTACTTCTCTTTATAATTTATCAATTTTATGGTTTTTGTCAAGCAAAATCGTTATAATATCGCTTCTGTATTTTATATCGGAATGAGGTGAAAAACTTCAACAAAAAAAAGAGACCATACGGCAAAAACGAGGATAAGTCCACAGTTGAGAAAAGTAATCTATTAATTTTGGTATGGATTTGAAGGCAACTCTTTCAAAAATAACCAAGCCTGGTACAAATACATTTGCTTTTGTTTCGTAAAAACTCTTAAATCTTGTTTTCTCCCTTGAAGATAGGATTGCGTAGAAAAGGATTTAAACTATTGGGGAGTAGTTAAAAAAATGAGAATCTTACCGAAGTGTAGAACTGAGGTATTATGAGGTATCATATGGAGAACAGGTAAGATAATGAAGCCTTTTAGGAATGAGGTTGACCTGGGAAAGTAAAAGATAGATGAATTTAGACTTGACAAAAAGTTAAATTGAATTATATTCTTGTTTTAAATAAGTGGAAATAAGTTTATGAAAACATATGTTCCCAAGATGTCCGAGGTAAAAAGGCAGTGGTATTTGGTCGATGCCCAGGATAAGATATTGGGTAGATTGGCAACCGAGATTGCAAAGATTTTACGGGGAAAAACAAAACCCGAATTCACTCCTCATCTTGATCTGGGTGATTACGTGGTGGTGATTAATGCGGGTAAGGTGATTTTGTTCTCTGACAAAAAGGAGAAACAAAAGACTTATTATCATCATAGCGGATATCCCGGTGGTTTGAAAAAAATTGCTTTTGCCAAAATGAAAAAGGAGAAACCCGAACAGATTATCAGGGATGCTGTTTCCGGGATGTTGCCTCATAACAGACTGGGACGTAAGATCATCTCTAAGCTTTTCGTCTATATGGGAGGAGATCATCCTCATCAGGCACAAAAACCACAACCCTTGAATCTATAAAAGGAGTTGAACTTGGCAACCAAAGTATTCGAAGCAACCGGTAGAAGAAAAACTTCTGTGGCACGGGTGAGGATCCGGGTGGGAGCTGGCAAGAAAATAATAAATGGTCGACCACTTGCCCAGTACCTGTGCCGCGATTCTCTGGTTAAGCTGGTGGAGAAACCACTTGAGATCACAGGATCACAGGGAAAGATAGATGTAATCTGCAAAGCCGAGGGAGGAGGACTTTCCAGTCAGGCTGATGCTGTAAGGTTAGGACTTTCCCGTGCCCTGGTTAAGATGGATGAGACTTACAAAAAGTCCTTGAAAAAAGAAGGACTTTTGACCAGGGATCCCAGGATGGTGGAAAGGAAAAAATATGGGCTGGTGAAAGCCCGGAAGAGATTTCAATATTCCAAGAGATGATCTGTTTTTTTTAATTAAAAGAAAGGCTTGTGTAGAAATTCAATGAACGTTAACATTAAAGACCTTTTGGAAGCCGGGGTTCACTTCGGACATCAGACTAAAAGATGGAACCCCAAGATGAAAAAATTCATCTTCACCGCGCGCAACGGAATATATATTATCGATCTCCAGAAGACATTGAGCTGCCTCCAAAGAGCCTGCGATAAGGCAAGAGAAGTGGTGGGCAATCAGAAAAAAGAGGTGATCTTCGTTGGAACTAAAAAGCAGGCTAAGGAGGCTGTTCTGGAGGAGGCTAAAAGGTGCGAGATGCCTTACGTGACCGAGAGATGGCTGGGTGGAATGTTAACCAACTTCTCAACTATCCGACAGAATATCAAAAGACTTAAGGAGCTGGAGGAGAAAAAGGAGGATGGCACCTACGAGAAATTAACCAAAAAAGAGGTGTTAAGGCTGGAACGGGAAAGGGGAAAGCTGGAGAAAATCCTGGGAGGGATTAAGGATTTAAACCGCCTTCCAGGACTTCTGTTCGTGGTGGATTCCAAAAAGGAAAAGATTGCTGTGGCCGAGGCGAACAAGCTTCAGATACCGGTTGTGGCTGTAATAGACACAAATTCGGATCCCGACCCGATCGATTTTCCCATAGCTGCCAACGATGACGCCATTAAGTCAATCAAGATCATAACCAGGGAGATAGCCAATGCGGTTATGGAAGCGAAGAAAAAGATTGGTGAGGAGGTGGAAACCCAGGCTCTTTAAATGATATGACTGAAATCGACGCTAAATTGGTCAAGGAGTTAAGGGAGAAAACCGGGGCAGGGATTATGGATTGCAAGAAGGCGCTGGAGAAATCGGAGGGAGAAATAGATAAAGCTGTGGATCATCTACGCGAGCAAGGGATGGCCAGAGCTGCAAAAAAAGCCACCCGGGTAACCAAAGAGGGAACGATCTATTCCTATATTCACCCCGGGGATAAATTGGGAGTTCTGGTAGAGATCAACTGCGAGACGGACTTCGTTGCTAAAACTGAGGATTTCAAGAATCTGGTCAAGGATATTGCCATGCAAATAGCTGCCACCAATCCTCTGGTGGTAAATCGGGATGAGCTCAGGGAAGAGATTGTCCAAAAGGAGAAGGACATATACAAAGCTCAGGCGAAATCTGAAAACAAACCGGATAAGATCATCGATAGAATAATTCAAGGAAAGCTGGAGAAGTATTTTCAGGAAGTGTGCCTTTTGGAGCAGCCGTTCATCAAGGATGAGGATTGCACGGTACAGGAAAGAATCAGCGAGGTTATCGCCAAATTAGGTGAAAACATCGCGGTCAAAAGATTTGCGCGATTCAGATTAGGCGAATAAAGATCTCCTGTTTCGAATGCCTTTTACTCTGACCCCTTAATTCTGTTTCAGTTAATCTGAATTAGATGAAAAGACCCAAATATAAACGTGTTCTTCTGAAGGTATCGGGGGAGACTTTTGTGGGTGATGAAAAGTTCTGTTTTGATTTTGAAGCCCTTAGGAGATTTGCCACCCAGATAAAAGAGGTAAAGGATCTGGGGGTGGATATTGGGGTCATGATGGGGGGGGGCAATATATTCAGGGGTAAAGCAGCTGAAGCTTTCGGAATGGAGAGGGTCTGTGCAGATTATATCGGAATGCTGGCCACGGTAATAAACGCTTTGATCCTGCAGGAGGTTTTAGAAAAAATGAATGTACCCACTTCGGTTTTAACTGCAATTCGGATAGAGAACATGGCTGAGCTGTATGTAAAGAGAAAAGCGATCGATCATCTTAAAAAAGGCAGGATACTTTTACTTGCCGGGGGCACGGGAAACCCTTATTTTACCACCGATACCGCTGCATGCCTTCGGGCTCTGGAGATAGGGGCGGAGGTCGTAATCAAGGGTACCAAGGTGGACGGGATTTTTTCCGCTGATCCCGTTGCCTATCCGCAGGCCGAAAAGTTCGATTCTTTAAGCTATCTGGAGGTGCTGGATAAAAAGCTTGGGGTTATGGACGCTACCGCGGTTACTTTATGTATGGATAACAAGCTGCCCATCGTGGTTTTCAACCTTCAGCAGGAGGGCAATCTTAAAAGAATAATCTTAGGAGAAGCTCTGGGGACGATCGTAGAATGAACGAATTCCTTTGTTTTAATTTTAAAAGATATTCTAAATATATGTGTTTTTTAAGTATTACCAGATATCAGAGATGAGTTTTCTCATACCAAGATAAAGTGATTTTTACAGGTTGAGAGGATGATGATGGCAATTCAGCTTTGAGTTTTTAATCATAGAGAACTCAGTCGAGACAGTTACTCGGCTGTATGGAGAAAGGGGAAATTATGGAGGTAAAAAAAGTTCATTCTGACACTGAGGAAAGAATGAAAAAGGCGATCGATGCTATTTCGCGTGAACTATCCACGATAAGGACGGGAAGAGCAACCACTGCCCTACTCGAGGGAATAAAGGTGGATTATTACGGGACCATAACTCCGATCAATCAGGTAGCCAGCGTAACCATTCCCGATCCCAGACTTCTGGTGATTCAGCCCTGGGAGAAAAAAATGATTACCGAGGTTGCCAAGGCAATTCAGAGGGCGGATTTGGGTCTGAATCCTATAACCGACGCAAACGTGGTCAGGCTTCCCATACCACCCTTAACCGAGGAACGGCGTAAGGAATTGGTAAAGATAGTTAAAAAAATAACCGAGGAGGGGAAAATTGCAGTGAGGAATATAAGGAGAGATGCTAACGACAGACTTAAACAGGCGGAGAAGGACAAGGAGATCTCCGAGGACGATTCCCGAAAAGCTCAGGAGAAGGTCCAGGAACTTACCGATAAATTCATCGAGCAGGTCGAGGAGCTTTTCAATAAAAAGGAACAGGAGGTAATGGAGGTCTAATCGAAAATACAAGCTTAATTTCGGAGAAAAATAACAAATAAACCTAACCTATTTTTATTTAAAAACAAGGAGGAAGGTTGTGAAAAAAGCTAAATTCACTCTTTTTTTTCTCTCTTTGGGATTGATGTTTGCTTTTTATGGAAATGTTTACCCTCAATCAGAATCTATCCCGACTACCCAAAAGGGCTTTCTGGAGCAATCGAAATTGGATGTGGCTTTTGGAATAGGAAGTTTTTCCAATAAGGTTTTTCAGGGACAGACAAACAACGTTCCCCAGATGGATATGCAGAGCGTTTTCAGGTATGAGCCAAAGATTTTTGAAGCTTACCTCAAATTAAAATTCGGTCTTTATAAATTGGGTCCTGCCAAAACCGATGGGCAATACTGGGATGAACACTCGAATTTCTTGAAGCTGGGTCCGGGAATCAGCAAAAAAATCCATTTTTCAAAGGATATGATTTTCAGGCCTTTTGTCGAGGGCAATTACTCTCTTCTGGCCGGGGCAAAAAAGGACCGGGATGAAAGCAATGTCATCTCGGACGTCTTCGACACAAGTTACAGCGATTTTGCACCGGAGTTTGGATTCACCCTATTTCTTTCCAGAGCTGTCGATCTGAGCTATTCTTACCGGGCAGGAGATGAACCTTTTCATTACGTGAGTTTTCGCCATTCCCCTCTTTTCAGAGATGGTCTCACTCCCAAGGTCTACTATGAGTTTTACACCGGGGACAAGCACAAAGCCTTTTATGCTGGAGTTTGGTGGCCGGTGCCTCTCAAAGGAGGTGCCAGAGATTACAATTTAAAAAAAGACAGATTGGTTAAACAGAATTTCTGGAGCAAATCATCTTTTCATTTATACATGGGAGAGATCGTAGTTTTCACGGTTGGCTCTTTCGTTTTTCTGGCTCTGATGGGAGCAAGCTGGGCTTAAGATCTAAAGGTACCAAAATTGGAAAAGGAAGTTGAAAGATTAAAGAAAAGGATTAAAAAAAATAAAAATCTACCCCAGCACATTGCCATTATAATGGATGGCAATGGAAGATGGGCGAAAAAAAGGGGCTTGCCCAGGATCTCAGGACACCGAGCCGGAGTGAAAACGGTCAAAAGGATCGTTCGAGTAGCCGGTGAGCTGGACATTAAATTTTTAACCCTATTCACCTTTTCCACCGAGAACTGGAGAAGACCCAAAAAGGAAGTTTCTGCGATAATGGAACTTCTGTATGAAACCACCAAAAAGGAGATCGATGAACTCTGCCGGAACAATGTGAAGCTCATTACCACCGGAAGAATAGATGAACTCTCCCCCAGGAGAAGACAAATCCTCCAACTGGCAAAAGACAAAACTAAGGATAATACCGGATTAATCCTGAACCTGGCACTGAACTACAGCGGGAGAATAGAGATATTGGATGCGGTGAAGAAGATGATTGAGGATGTCGATGCTGGCCAGATCGATCCTGAAAAGATCGACCAGAAGCTTTTCTCCAGATACCTCTATACCAAAGACCTTCCTGATCCAGATCTTCTTATAAGAACTTCCGGGGAGCTCAGGCTTTCCAATTTCCTCTTATGGCAGACCTCCTATACTGAATTGTATATCACTGAGGTTCTGTGGCCCGATTTCTCCACTTTCGACTTTTACCAGGCGATTCTGGATTACCAGAAAAGGGATAGAAGATTCGGGAGAATAAGATAAGTTTTTCTAAATGACTAATCTTTTAACCAGAGTATTGGTTGCTGTTATTTTCGTTCCCTTACTTTTGGGACTCTCCTTTTTAGGAGAGTTTTACTTTTTCATATTCATTCAGGTTTTAATTGCCCTGGGGCTTTTAGAATTTTCGAATATGGCCAAAAAAATGGGAGCTGAAATCCCTGATGTCCTTTTTCTTGGAACGGGGCTTATAATTGGAGTGGTTTGTTTTTTTTGGGGTGATAAATACGTTCTTGGTCTTTTGTTCTTGTCATTCCTTATGGTATGTATCTACCAGTTTTTCAAGGAGGGGGTGGAGAAGGTCGGGAAAAACGTTGCTTTTTTTATCTGCGGTACAGTTTACGTTCCAATTTTTTTCTCCTTTTTACTTTTGATCCGCCAGCTTCCCTTATCTTTGGGCATAGATTATAAAATCGGAGGATTCTGGGTTATATTCATTTTGATCTGCGTATGGCTTTGCGATACCCTGGCTTATTTTGTAGGACTCTCTTTTGGTAAGCACAAGCTTTTGCCCAGGGTCAGCCCCAAGAAATCCCTGGAAGGGGCATTTGGAGGTATGTTGGGGGCTGTTTTGGGCGGGGTTTTATCCTTTTATTTGATTTTGAATTTCGTTCCTTTTTTTCATCTTCTTATAATGTCTTTGATAATCGCGGTTTTCGGTCAGATAGGCGATCTGGTTGAATCGAGCTTCAAAAGGGGAGCGAAAATCAAGGAATCCTCTTTTATCCTCCCCGGACACGGAGGTATCCTGGACAGATTCGATAGTCTACTTTTCGTTTCACCCTTGGTTTATTATTACCTTAAGTTAATAGTCTACAATTGATGTCAGGATTGAGATATCTGGATTATTTTTTCATCACTCGACCGGTTCTCATGCCTCCGGTGTGGACTATTTTGCTTTTGGGATATCAAAGGTCATTTTTTTATTCGGGACAAAAAGAAAATGTAGTTTGGATTTTCGTTTTGATCTTTTTTTTGGTGGGGAGTATATACATACTAAACCAGATTTTTGATAAAAAATCGGACCTTTTAAATAAAAAGCTTTTCTTCCTTTCGCAGGGATTGGTTAAAGACACGCATGCCTGGCTTGAAGCGATCTTGCTTTTCGCTTTATCTTTTATTGGGGCTTTTATTATTTCAATTAACTTAGGATTTTTATTTGTTTTGGGATTTATTTTAGGCTATCTTTATTCCTGTCCACCTTTTTTCTTCAAGAACAGACCCCTTTGGGGATTTTTGTCAAATACGTTAGGGCACGGGTCATTGGTGTTTCTTATAGGATGGCAGGTGAATTCAAACGTAGGGCTTGACCCTTTACTTTTTTCAATACCATATTTTTTAGCGGTGGGCGCAGTTTACTTAAATACTACCCTGCCTGACATCCAGGGCGATAGGGAAGCGAAAAAGATCACTCTGGGAGTGAAATTGGGAGTGGGAAGGGCAGCTTTTGTCTCAGCTTTTTTTGTCTTTTTCTCTTTATTATTGGCTTTATGGTTAAAGGATTATCACTTCTTTTTTCCCGCGCTTCTGTCATTCCCTTTTTTCGTTAGAGCAGCCTTGACAAAAAGAAAAAAAGATATTATCCTTTCGGTTAAACTGGCGGTTTTGTTTTTGTCCATTGTAGCTGGGAGTTATCATCTGTGGTATTTTTTGGTTTTGATAATTGGATTTTTGGGAACAAGGTTTTATTACAGAAAAAGATTTGGCATGACATATCCGAGTTTAACTTAGAGAGGGGAGTTAAATGAAAAGAATTATATGCGTTTTTATCTTTTTGACAATTTTTTTAGGGTGCGCTGCTCATCCCCGGTACACTATCAAAACCGAAAGCGATTATCCCACTAACCCGAGTAAGATCGACAGGGACAAGATGGGAAGGGTAATAAAATCCTATCTCGGAGTTCCTTACAAGCCAAACGGGATGTCTCATCTGGGGGTTGATTGTTCCGGATTGGTGGTTGAGATCTACAGGAGATATAATGGGACCAAACTTCCTCACGACACTGAGAAGCTATTTAAACTGGCAAAGAAGATAAAAAGACCCCATATAGCTTATGGGGATTTAATCTTTTTTACCATAGATTTTAAAAAGATATCTCACGTGGGGATATATCTGGATAACGGGGATTTCGTCCATTCCTCCGAATCTCAAGGGGTGGTTATATCCTCTCTGAAGGAGCCTTATTATAATAGAAGGTATATGGGGGGAAGGAGGGTGATTCCGTAAATTGACTTTGGAGTGTTCCTGGTATAATTTCTTTTTAACTGCTTGAACAGATTTAAAAATCTTTTCCTGTATATTTTTTTAATATCGTTTGAGTTCGCCCCTGATGTTTAAATATTTGAATTTGTACTTGACGCTCAGGAATAATTATATATATTTTAGGTAGAGGCTAAAAATAGTTCGTTGTTTTCTGATTTTCAACTTAGGATATGGAGATGATTATAAGATTTAAACATGTTTTTGTTTTACTCCTACTAACTCAATTCTGTCGCGATCAGTAAACCTCTATTCAATACAAGAATGGACATATGGGTAGGAGATAGTGCCTGGTCTGTGATCTGTGCAGACCTTGATGCAGATGGAGATTCAGATTTAATTATAGCCAACCGAGGAAGTATTGATGTCTCAATATTAACTAATAGGGGAGATGGTTCTTTTAATGATTTAGTCAATTACGAGGTTGGTAATGGTCCGATTTCTGTTTTTTGTGCGGATTTAGATAGTGATTTTGACATGGATTTAGCTGTTGCTAATTATTATAGCAATAATCTATCTATATTAAAAAATAATGGTGATGGAACTTTCCAAAAAGCTGTTAACTATATTACAGGACAAAGCCCCCGTTCAATTTTTTGTGGAGATGTGGATGGCGATGATTATTTGGACTTAGTTGTAGCAAATGCTGGTGATAATAACCTATCTTTATTAATAAATAATGGAGATGGAACATTTAAAAATCCTATTAACTTTGTAGTTGGTTTCACTCCCAATTCTTTATTCTGTGTCGACTTAGATGGAGATATGGATTTAGACATAGCTGTCACAAATCTTGGAAGTAATAATATCTCTATCTTGAAGAATAATGGCTATGGATCATTTTATCATACAGAAAACTACGAAGCAGGGCATTTCCCAAATTCAATCTATTGTTCAGATTTGGATAGAGATAGGGATAAAGATTTGGTTGTTGGTCATTTGTATAGCGATAGTATTTCTATCTTTAAAAACAACGGTGATGGAACTTTTCAAAACAGAGTAGATTATGGATCAGGGGATAATTCCTGTTTTGTTTTTTGTGCAGATTTGGATGCAGATTTAGATTTCGACATAATAGTTGCAAATGGACACAATTCGTGTGTTTCGATTCTGAAAAACAGAGGGGATGGGATTTTCAAAAATGCCTCTAATTATCGTGTTGGTTTAGGTCCTCGATCGATCTGCTGTGCAGATATTGATGGTGATATTGATTTAGATTTAATAGTGGCTAATTGTATAAGTAATGATGTGTCAATTTTAACTAATCAGGGGGATGGGGTATTTTTGACTCCAGTTCAATATGAGTGTGGAATTTCTCCCCGATCACTATTTTGTAAAGATCTGGATAAAGATGTTGATTTAGATTTAGTGGTAGCCAATTGGAGGAGTAGCGATATATCTATACTAAAAAACAATGGTGATGGAACTTTCACATCCGCGGCAAATCATCAGATAAGTGAAGGTGATGATCTTAATTCGGTTTTTTGTGCAGATCTGGATGGCGATTCAGATAATGATATAGTCTTAGTTACTAATGAGGTCTGCATCCTATTCAACAAAGGTGATGGTTCATTCCAAGATACGTTTGTTTATCAGGTTGGTTCAGCGCCATCGTCCGTCTTTTGTTCGGATTTCGATGGAGATGACAATTTAGATTTAGCAGTGGCAAATGAACGGAGTAATGACGTTTCCATCTTAAGGAATGATGGATATGGTGTTTTTGAAGGTGCGGTTAACTACGAGACAGGAGATAATCCTCATTCTATATTTTGTGCGGATCTTGATAAAGATAATGATATAGACCTGGTAACCACATCATTTTATAACGATAGCATCTCTATCTTAAAGAACAATGGAGATGGGACTTTTGAAATTCCGATTAAGTACGGGATTGAATCTGGATATTTTTCTGTCTTCTGTGCGGATCTGAATGGAGATGATAATCTGGATATTGTAGCGACTAATTATGAAAACAATTCTGTCTCTGTGCTAAAGAATAACGGTGATGGGACATTCAATAGTACCATGTTCTATAAGGTTGGTTTTTTCCCGACTGCTGTATTTTGTTCTGATTTGGATGGAGACGGAGATCAAGACTTGACAGTTACGAATCTAGAAAATTATAATATTTCTATTTTAGAAAATGAGGGAGATGGTACTTTTTATGGTGCTGTTAATTACGGGATTGGGAATATGCCTTGGTCTATTTTTTGTGCTGATTTTGATGGCGATTTCGATTTAGCAACAGTAGATTTTGATCACACTGTTTCTATTTTGACAAATCTTTCCGAAACTCCTGCTAATCAACCCCCGTATTCTTTCTCATTACTTTCGCCTCCTAATACAGATTCTGTCTTTACTCCAGTTACTTTGGATTGGCAGACTCCTTATGACCCTAACTTCGGAGATCAAATTATTTATGACCTTTGGTTGAGCAAAGGATTGTCTTTTCATCCTGATTCTATTATTATTTTTGATAGTCTGTATAAGAGCAGATTTACAGGCAATCTTGATATTGGTATTTACTATTGGAAAGTAAGAGCATACGACAGTTATGGAGAAGAGAAATGGTCTGATCAGATTCGAAGTTTCCAGGTAGCATTTTTATGTGGAGATGTTAATGATGATATGCTTATTGATTTATCCGATGTGATATATTTAGCAAATTATTATCTTCAGGGCGGAGAATGCCCTTCAGATCCTGTTTGTCGAGCTAATACCAACGGGGATGATAAAATTGATCTTGCAGATGTAATATTTTTAGCCAAATATTATTTGAAGGGTGGTCCTGCGCCCCAGGGCTGCGAAAACTATCGACCATAGAGGAGAGGCTGGTATCGCAACACAAACGGTCTGTGCTTGTGTTGTAACAAGTTGGGGAAACTAATGATAAATTTTTCCATCCTGGATCAGATTAAATATCTGTTCCTACGTATCTTTTCATATCATCCGAGTTTGTCCCTTATTTATCCCTTTTCAGATTTAGTTTGACAAATAATTTTTGCCTTGGTATTTTCTCTTTTGCAAACCTGATTGCTCAGCCCTGCGTTTTCTTTGGAGATAGAGCTTTGATCTTACATTAGGATTATTAAATGGATATAAAGACTAAATTGGAATCGCTGCCCAAAAAGCCCGGGGTCTATTTGATGAAAGACACCAAGGGAAAGGTCATCTACGTGGGTAAAGCTAAATCCTTGAGAAGCAGGGTCAGATCCTACTTTTTGAATGGAACTTATGTTGATCCCAAAGCTATGGCTTTGATTAAAAAGATAAGGGATTTCGACGTTCTGGTAACCGATTCGGAGATGGAAGCTTTGATTTTAGAGTCGAATCTGGTAAAAGAGTACAATCCTAGATACAACGTTAATTTAAAAGACGATAAAAGATACCCCTATCTTAAAGTTACCGTGGACGAAAAATTCCCCAGGATATTAGTTGTAAGAAGAGTTCAGAAGGATAAAGCCAAGTACTTCGGCCCTTATACTAACGTGAAGGGGATGAGACAGACCCTGAGGCTTTTGAGGAAGATTTTCCCGGTCAGGTCCTGCAATGTCGCTCTTCCATCAAACAGGAGACTGAAGCTCTGCCTTGATTTTTACATAAAAAGGTGCCAGGGTCCCTGCGTTGGTCTGGTCTCCCGGAGAGATTATTCTGGGATGATAATGGATGTACTTTTGTTTTTGTCTGGAAAAAACAGCTTATTGCTGGGTGAGCTGAAGAAAAAGATGAATGAGCTTGCCCAAAAGGAGAAATTCGAGGAGGCTGCCCGGGTAAGGGATCAGGTTAAAGCCCTGGAGAGTGTGATGCAGAGGCAGAAGGTGGTGGAGACCAAGGAGACCAACCGGGATATAATCGGTTTTGCCAGGGATAAAAAGGACATATCCTGCGTTACTCTGCAGGTGAGGGAGGGTGTTTTAATCGGAAGACAGCAGTTTTATCTCACAGCCACAAAGGACAGCACCAATGAGGAGATTCTTTCGAACTTTTTAAGACGCTACTATATGCATTCCCCGCTTGTTCCCCAGGAGGTGATCATTCCTTTTGAGCCAGGCGATAAAGATATTCTGCAGAAGTGGCTTTCCAAAAAAAGTGAACGTAAGGTAAGTCTTTTTGTCCCGCAAAAAGGTAAGAAATCGGAGCTTCAAAAGATGGCTGAGAAAAATGCAGAGCTTCTGTTGGAGGAGCTTTTGTTGCAAAAAGAACAAAGAAAGAAAAAGGTCCCTGAGATGGTGACGAGCTTGAAAAAGGATTTGTATCTGGATACTTTTCCCAGAAGCATCTGTGCCTTCGATATCTCGAATTTAGGCACCTCCGATGCGGTAGGAAGCCTGGTCTTTTTCTCGGATGGAAGACCCAAAAAATCGGAGTACAAAAGGTTCAAGATAAAGACGGTTGAGGGGCAGAACGATTTTGCTATGATGAGTGAGGTTGTAAAAAGATATTTCAAGCGATTGATCGAGGAGAAAAAGGAGTTTCCTGATCTGGTTCTGGTGGATGGAGGCAAAGGTCAGCTCTCCTCTGCTTTATCTTCACTTTTAGCCCTGGGTATCGAAGATCAGGAAATAGTGGGATTAGCAAAAAGGTTAGATGAGGTTTTTTTACCGGGTAATAAAGATTCCTTGATGATAAAAAAAGGCTCACCATCTTTAAGGCTTTTACAGAGGATAAGGGATGAGGCTCACCGTTTCGCCGTGTCCTATCACCGGGTTGTGAGAAGGAAAAGGACTTTAAAATCGGAGCTGGATTCTGTAAAAGGAATTGGCGAGAAAAGGAAAAAGGCTTTGCTTTCCCATTTTGGCTCGGTGAAGAATATCAAAGAGGCATCGCTGGATGATCTTATGAATGTTGAAGGTTTAAATAAAAATGTAGCGGAAACCATCCACAATTATTTTCATCAAAAATAATAGAAAGGAAACTCGATGGTCTTTTATCACACGATAATAAACTCCCCGGTTGGCAAACTCTATGCTCTAAAAACTAACAGCGGTCTGAGGCTTTTAACATTTTCAAAAAAAGAATTTGATAGCCAACTGAAAAAATTAGAAATTAAAAATGAAAAATTCAAAAAGGATAAAAAGCATTTTTCCAAACTCAAAAAAGAGCTCAAGACTTATTTCTCTGGTAAAGAAGTTAAATTCTCCGAAAGGCTTGATTTAAGTTATGGCACAGAGTTTCAGAAAAAAGTCTGGAAGCAAATGAAAAAAATTCCTTATGGACAAAAGAGGACTTACAGATGGCTGGCACAAAGGCTTGGTGATTCCAAAGGGGCAAGGGCAGTGGGGAATGCCTGCGGAGCAAATCCTTTTTCTATTATTATTCCATGTCACAGAGTAATAAGAGAGGATGGGAATTTGGGAGGTTATGCAGGAGGTGTGTGGATTAAAAAGAAATTGTTAAAATTGGAAGCACAGGTTTAAATTTTAATAAATATGGCAGAGCCGAAAAGGCTCCCTGGCCAGGCAGGCTGCTACGCGCATGATGATACTGTAGCTCAAACCTTCAGGTTTGATATGCAAAAAGAGTGCCTTTATTACCAGAAAAGGGAAGATGGGAAGATGAAGTGTAATCTTTGTCCGGTGGGCTGTGTTATCGCTGAGGGTAAAATCGGGGTATGTATGGGAAGACAGAATCGGGGTGGGATTTTATATGCAATAAATTACGGAGAGGTCGTTTCCGTTGCCATAGATCCTATTGAGAAAAAGCCCTTGTACCATTTCTATCCCGGAACCCAGATCCTGTCAACTGGACCTAATGGATGCAACTTAAAATGCAATTGCTGCCAGAACTGGTCTATCTCCCAAGAGAAATCTTATACTGAGTTTGTATCTCCGGAGAGATTGGTTGACCTTGCCCAAAAATATAACTCCGTGGGAATAGCCTACACCTATACTGAGCCTTTGATCTGGTATGAATACATAATGGACACTGCGAAGATCGCACAAGAAAAAAATCTGAAAAATGTCCTTGTAACCAATGGGTATGTTAATGAAAAGCCTCTTTTTGAGCTTTTACCCCTTATTGATGCTATGAACGTGGACGTTAAATCGATGGAGGATGATTTCTATCAGAAAATATGCAAAGGAAAGGTCGAGCCGGTTTTGAAAACTGTAGAGCTTTCGGTTAAGAATGATATCTGGGTAGAGATTACCAACTTAGTAATGCCTGGTTTAAATGATTCGGATGAGAAGATAAAAAAATTGGTTGACTGGGTGGCGAGCTTAAGCGACGCTATTCCTGTTCATTTCTCCCGCTATTTCCCCCAATACAAAAGCACCCTCCCCCCAACCCCGATTTCCACTTTAAAGAGAGCTTTCGATATAGCAAAGGAGAAATTGAAATACGTCTATGTTGGAAACGCATATATCGAAGGGACCTCGGATACCATTTGCCCAAAATGCTCTAATTTGCTAGTCGAAAGAAGCGGGTATTTCACTAGGGTTTCCGGGATAAAAGAAGGGAAATGCTCCTCCTGTGAAAGGAAAGTGGATCTGGTTACAGATTAGTTATTGTGTTGTCAATCCCCAAGTTAGAAAACGCAGGCTGAAGCCTGCGCCTACCAACACCCACAAAATTGTCCTACAATAACAAAAAAATAAATATTTTTCTTGACATTTATTGTGCGGTGCACGATTTTAGTTAATGGAGGAGATTTATGGTTGATGATAATAAAACAAGAATAATCAAAAGATACAAAAACAGAAGATTGTATGATACCAAAGAAAAGAAGACCATCAAGATCGAGGATGTGGTCAAGTTAGTCAAAGATGATATTGATTTTAATGTTATCGACAATCAATCCCAAAAAGATATTACCATAAAAATATTATCCCAGGCTTTTTCAGACGAGCTGAAAAAATCCAAAAGATTGAAACAGACAGGAAAGATTTTACGTCAACTAATTTTAAGAGGAGGTGAGTCCACTGTGGATTTCTTTGAAAAAACACTTTTGGCAGGTTTAGGCCTTTTTGACCTTACCAGGGAGAAGGCGGAGAAGATCGTGGATGATCTTATAAAAAGGGGAGAGGTCTCCAAGTCGGATAAGGCTAAGGCGGTAAAAGAGATCATAAAAGGGCACGAGGAGAGGATGAAAAAGCTCAAGGATAAAATCGACGAGAGGGTGGAGAAGATATCCACCAAGATCAGGATGGCTAAAAAAGATGATCTGGATGAGCTGGGTAAAAAGGTCGACCAGTTAGCCAAGGTGGTTGAGAGGTTGGAGAAAAAGCTGGGGAAGTGAAGCTATTACATCTTTCTAATCTTTCGATTTTCTGAATCTGAAAGGCAATCCTTTTAGGATTGCCTTTTTTGTCGATTCAACGGAGAGATAAACACTGTGCACTCTTGTTGAAAACCCACCTTGACCTCAAGGTGGGTTTTGCTTTCGCCCAGGTTGAGGGCAACCTGGGCTACTCATGAAATATTGCTGGGATGTTATGGCGGGATACCCATACCCCGCCAGCATCTCGGTCAAGGGTGGGGGCACCCTTGACCAACTTTCAGGGTGGACTCCCGAAGGACAGGAGGGGACCTTGTTTTTACCCCATAGAGATTGCTTCTCCCGCCAAAGGCGGGATCACAATGACATTCTGGGTTCTGTCTTTGCGAGGAATGAAGTGACGAAGCAATCTCGTTACTTGCCATATGAAGATTGCTTTGCTTCGCTCGCAACGACATCTGATTGGACCTCCATTTTTTGGAAGGCTTTTGCCTTCCACTACATTTTTAAGTTGCATTGACACGCTATATTTTTTTATTGACTCAAATCCAATTATTTGATAAGTTTAGCTGACCTTTAAAAAGATCTACTATGAGACTTTCGCGAATAGACAGAAGATACAGGCATCTTAAAAGATACCGGGGAATTGCAAGGGTTCTGATAAAATATGGTTTCGGGCATATCCTTTCCAGAATGAGGGTTTTTGCAATCCTGAGGATGGGGAGAAAGATTGTCTACAGAGAAAGACCCAAGCTTGAGGAATTAAACTATGCCCAGAGGATAAGATTTGCATTGGAGGAGCTGGGTCCGACATTTGTGAAGTTGGGTCAGGTCCTTTCAACCCGCCCGTTTTTGATACCTCTGGAATTGGTTATCGAATTAACCAAGCTTCAGGATGAGGTCGCTCCCTTCCCTTTTGAAAAGGTAAAATATATAGTTGAACATGAGCTCAAAGCTTCGCTGGACAGGCTTTTCTACGAATTCGGCGAAAACCCCATAGCCTCAGCATCTTTATCACAAGTGCATAAGGCAAAAACCATAAAGGGGGATGAGGTGGTGGTTAAGATTCAACGTCCGGGAATCAAAAGGATCATCGATACGGATATGGAGATTTTAAAAGATTTGGTTAACCTTCTGCTAAGATACATTCCGGAGAGCAGACAGTATGATCCTAAAGGAATGGTGGAGGAATTAGCCAAGACCTTCAGAAGGGAGATCGATTTTAAAAACGAGGGGAGAAACATCGAGATCTTTGCCTCCAATTTCAGGGATGACCAAACTGTTTTTGTTCCCAGGGTTTTCTGGGATCTGACCACCTCCAAAGTTCTCACCATGGAGTATATTCATGGGATTAAGGTCTCGAATATAGCTGAGATCGAAAGAAGAGGTCTTGACAGAAAGATAATCGCCAAAAATGCTGGCAGGGCGGTTTTCAAGCAGATATTCATAGACGGTTTTTTCCACGCTGATCCCCATCCGGGTAATTTATTCATTATGGAAAATAACGTGGTCGCTCCTCTGGATTTCGGGATGATGGGAAGATTGTCCGAGAGTTTAATGGATGAGCTTTCCGAGCTTATGATAAACGTGGTTACCTGGAATCCCAGGGGTATCATTAAAGTCTATCAGAAAGCAGGAGTGGTAACTGAAAAGACCAATTTAAAAGCATTGGAATCGGATCTCACCGAGTTCTTGTATCGCTATCACAAGATACCCTTAGCCAGGATCGATATGAAATCGATCATAGACGATGCTTTTGAGCTGATCCATAAACATGATATTCAGGTTCAGTCCGAGCTTATGCTTTTCGGGAAGGCTATCGTTACCTATGAGGAGGTGGGGAAGATCCTGGATCCGGATTATGATCTGGTAACCGAGCTAATTCCTTTTGTGAAAAAGCTTTCAGGGCGAAAATACCAGCCAAAGATCATTTTGAGGGATATAGTCACCGTACTTCAGGATTTCAGAGACTTTTTGGTTCCTCTTCCATTTGACCTCCAGAGGATAATCCAGAAACTAACCCGGGGGGAGTTTAAGTTTTCCTTAGAACATATGAGGCTGGAGGAGTTCATGCTTCAGATGGAGCGTTCCTCCAACCGAATATCTTTTTCCTTAATCATCGCAGCACTTATTGTGGGCTCATCCCTTATCATGAGGCTTGAGATAGGACCTTTTATTTTAGGTTACCCATTTTTGGGAATTATGGGATACCTTTTTGCGGGGATTTTAGGGGTGTGGCTGGTTATCGCCATTTTGAAGTCAGGAAGAATTTAAAACAAAATTAAAATTAAAAAAGAAAAATGAAAAATTAGAAATGAATAAAGCTGAGGTAGAAAAAAGATTGAAAGATTTTGTTAAGATAATGAGAAGAAATTATGGTCCCAATCTCACCTTTATTATTCATCACGGGAGCTGGGCAACTGGTGAGGCAAAGCCTGATTCTGATTTAGATATTTTATCTGGATTGAAAAAGGTTGGAAATACGGAACTTTTGAAATTGAAAAAGATCTTGAGGGAAAAGGAGTTTTTAAATTTTAACGTTTTGCTATTCTCAAAAATTGATATGGAAAACTATATTCCCTATGGTTGGCATCAATTTTATTACGGGGCAAAGCTTCTATATGGAAAAAGACCTTTGCCCAAGCCAACTAAAAAGCAGGAGCTTTTGGAAATCCAAAAGCATGCTGACGAGATAGGATTCTGGGGAAGGTATCTTTTCACTCACAGGCACCCCCGCAAAAGGGTGGTTAGAAGCATCTACTGGAGATTGAAAGAGGTTATAATATGTTTGAAAGTATGGGTGAATTTGAAAGAGAATAAATATCCACTCACAAAAAAGGAGCTTAAAAAATACCTGAGCCCAAAAGACAAAAAGCTGGTGGAGATATCAGAGAACTGGGGAGTTCACAAGCCAAAGTTTTTAAAAAATCCAGATCCTGTTCTTCTGGAGCTGGCTTTGTTTTCGCAGAGAATCTTAAGAAGAGTCAAGATGCAGGACGCAAGAGTCAAGAATAAAATAAAAATATTTAAGAAGAGGTAGTTATGGCAAAGAAAAAAGTCGGTTCTAAAAAGATTCCGGATATCAAGGTTGAGGTTAAATCTGTAAAGGGGAAGTGCGCCTTGGGACATAAACCTGGTGAGGTTTTCTATTTTCAGGGTGGAACCACTCCTGAGAATTTGTGCGTGGAAGCCATGCTTACCGTTATTCCTACTGCCAGAACCCTGATGTTCAAAGGGACCCATTTCTGGGTTTCTGATCCGGATGCGATTGAGGTTTGCTGTCCTGATCCGGTGAATCTGGTGGTCTTTGAGGTTAGAAGACTTAAGAAGAAGTTGGGTTAAAAGCTATAGCAGCTTTCATCCAATAAGGTAGTTATTAGTTGTTAGTCTTTAGTTGTTAGATATTATTGGTCATATCTGAAAGGAGAAAGTAAATGAGAAAAGTTTTACTCCCTTTATTAATATTGTTTATACTGAGCAGTTTTTCATATTCGTCCAGTGAAAAAAAAGTTTTGACGGTTAAGGATATGCTGGGTTTTAAAAGGATTAGCCAGCTTTCTTTTTCCCCTTCGGATACAAGGGTTGCTTTCGTGGTCAGAGAATCGGATTTCGAGAAAAGCAAATACAGTCGGGACATCTGGATGGCGGACATGGATAAGAAAGAGGCTTTTAAATATGCTTTTTCCTCAGAGAACGAAAGTTTTCCTTTGTGGTCACCTGATGGAAAAAACTTAGCTTTTCTTTCCAACCGGGGTAAAGCGGAGGATGAGGAGAAGGAAGCAAAAAATCAGGTATGGATAATTCCTGCCAATGGAGGAGAAGCGGAGAAACTCACCTTGGCTGAGGAGGGAGTCCTGACCTACAAATGGATGCCTGACGGAGAGGAGATTGTCTGTTTAACTTTGGAGTCCCTTTCTCCTTCTCAGAAAAAGAAAAAGAAGATGGATGAGGAGAAGAAGTCCGACATAACCATCGTTGATCAAAAGGAAAAGAGAAAAGAGTTCTGGGGAATAAATTTAAAGGAAAAGAAATCCCAAAAGATCTTTGTGGGTGATTACGGAATATCCGAATTCGATATCTCTCCTACTGGTCAAAAGATAGTTTACTCCACCAATTATACAGGGGAGGAAAACGATTACACCAAATTCGATCTGTGGGTTCTTGATTTAAATAAAAAGAAAGCTTCCCAGCTCACTTTCAGAGATGGATCAGAGGAGAATCCCTTATGGTCGCCAGATGGAGAAAAAATCGCTTTTATTGCCCCGTTTGATTCCACCCTTTCTTTTTCCCAGACTGATTTATGGATAGTTGATTCAGATGGGAAAGGACTTTCCAATCTGACTTTAGATTTTGACCGCTGCGTGGATGAGATTGAATGGAGCAAAGATGGAAAAAACATATATTTTGTCGCTGAGGAGGGGACTAACAATCTGATTTATAGCATATCGTTAAGGGATAAAAAAATCAAACCTGTAATCTCGGGTAAAAGATGTTGCTATGATCTGAAAGTTGGGAAGAAGAAAATGGTATTTGCGAGTGCAGATTCTGTCTCGACTTTCGATATTTATAGTTCGAATTTAAGAGGTAAAAATATCACAAAACTCACCGATTTAAATCCTCAGTTAAAGGATTTTTATATCAATCCCCAGGAGGTTATATCCTGGAAGAGCCAAGATGACTGGGATATAGAAGGGATTTTATTTAAACCCTATAATTTATCTAAAGGAGTGAAATATCCTATGATAGTATTTGCTCATGGAGGACCATTCGGAAGGGTGGAAAATTACTTCTTATCCAGACACCTCCAGGTTTTAGCTTCGGCAGGATATGTTGCCTTTGCTCCCAATTTCAGAGGAAGCTCCGGTTATGGAAACGAATTCGGAGTTATGCTCAAAGGGGATCTGGGTGGCGTGGATTTCAAGGATGTGATGAGCGGAATCGATTATGTTATAAGCTTGGGTTTTGTTGATCCGGAAAGAATCGGCATCGTAGGGGGCTCATATGGTGGGTACGTGGTGAACTGGGCGATCACCCAGACCGATAGATTCGGTGCTGCTGTTTCGGAGTTTGGTGTTTTCGATCTGAGAAGCGATTATGGGAATACCTACATACCGAGATGGGATATCGAGTATCTTGGTTCCCACTACTGGGAAGATCCCGAACCTTACAAGAAATTTTCTCCCTCAAGTTATGTTCAGAACGTAAAAACACCGGTATTGATTTTGCACGGAGATGAGGATCCTAACTGCTTTATCAGCTCGTCCCAGGAGCTTTACCGCGCTCTCAAGGATTTGAATCAGACAGTTCAGTTCGTCAGATACCCCAGGGAGGAGCACGGTTTTTCTGAGCCCAATCATATCGTGGATGAGGAGGAAAGGGTCATCTTCTGGTTCGATAGATATCTTAAAGACGAAGAAGGAAAATTTTCAGGTAAAGAGGTTTTTAAAATCGGAGAGGATATTAAATGGGAGGGGAAAGTTCTAAGAGTTGAGAACATAAAGATCGTTGATTCCTACAGCGGCGTTAAACCAAAGGGGAAATTCCTCGAGGTTGAGTTTAGAATCAGTGGAAAAAGGGATAAGGATTTCAGCTTGAACTTTTATGAGGAGATCTATCTTTTAACAGAAAATTATGAGAGGATGCTGATATCCGGAATACCTCAGGGTGCCTCTGAGGTAAAGGAGGTTCTTCTGACCGGCGATGCTCTGACCGTGAGCATTAAAAAATCACAGGATCAAGGGTATTTCCAAAATACCCATAAGGTAACTTTTGATGTTGACAAAGAGCTTCATTCAGCAGAGTTATTCATAGCTGGATTTCCAGAGATCAGACTGGAATTTTGATTTTCAAATCAGAGTGATAATGTCATATTCTAAGGATATGGATAAAACAGACGAAAATTACCTAAACAAAACTTTTGAGCATTCGTTTAATATAGTAATATTGAAAACGTATTGTTTGGTGGTGCACTTTAAGTTGTCGTATAATCTAAAACTTGTTGAGGGTTATGGTTTTTGAGGATTTATCTCCCCGGGAAAAAAGCGTATTGGGAGCAGTAATCGAGCATTACGTTGCCACAGCTCAGCCAGTGGGTTCTAAGATAATCGTGCATAAATACGATCTAGGAATCTCCTCAGCAACCATTAGAAACACCATGCAGAAACTTGAGGATTTGGGTTTGATCGATCAACCTCACACCTCAGCCGGAAGGATTCCCACAGATAAGGGATACCGGGTCTACGTGGATTACATTTTAAAGCCGGAGATGCTTTCAGCACCGGAGAGGAAGAAGATAAAAGAAAAGATAATGGTGGATTATAAGGCAATCGAGGAGCTT
The DNA here is from genome assembly GCA_001304315.1 of candidate division Zixibacteria bacterium SM23_73_2. GTDB lineage: Bacteria > Zixibacteria > MSB-5A5 > MSB-5A5 > SM23-73-2 > SM23-73-2. The sequence goes on from LJUW01000006.1 coordinate 44,669, forward strand.
TTTGAGCAGACCTCCAAGGTTTTGGGGGACATATCCAAACAATTGGGAGTCAGCCTGGCCCCCAGCTTCGACAAGGGAATCTTAACTAACATAGATCTGATACCGGTTGCTGAGAAAAAGCTTTTAGTGATTTTAGCGGTAAAGTCGGGTCTGGTTAAAACCATTCTCTTAGAGGCGGAATCAAGCCTTAAAAGCTTAGCTTTGGAGAAAACCAAAAACATCTTGAACGAAAGGTTATGCGGTTTAACCTTAAAACAGATCGTGGATTCCATGGACCAGAGGTTGAAGGATACCTCTTCTGCTGATCCGAAACTTATCAGACTTTTTTTGAACTCAAAGGAGGTCTTGGTTTCATTTCAAAAAGAGGAGAACATCCATCTGGGCGGAACTCTGAACATAGTAAATCAACCCGAATTTCAAAATCAGGACAAGTTGAGCTCTTTGATCGAGCTACTTGAGGAAAAAAAGACCTTAGCCGAGCTTTTCTCCCGTAAGGGGATAAGTGAGGGGATTACCATAACCATTGGAAAGGAGCATAAGCACAGTGATTTTAGCTCCCTGAGCCTGGTAACCTCCGCTTATCAGGCGAAGGACCTCAAGGGTACCATCGGGATAGTGGGACCCAAGAGGATGAAATATGCCAAGCTGGTTTCATTGGTTGATTACACTTCAAAACTGCTCTCAGAGATACTTTCGAGATGAAAAGGAGGTGGAGGTGAAAAAAGAGGAAAAAAAGAAAAAAGAAATAAAGATCGAATCCTCGGATTCAGAGGTTGAAAAAGCTGAAAGTAAAGAAGAAAATGAAGAGGATTCCTCAAAAGAGCTTACCCTGACAGAAGAAACCGAAGAAAAGGAAAAACCAACCAAGGTTGAGATTCTAAAAGAGAGGCTTCAGAAAAGCGAGAAGGAGTGTAAGGACCTTGAAGATAAACTCTTGCGGTTGGCTGCAGAATTTGATAATTTCAAAAAAAGAACGACCAAAGAGTTTGATAATCTGATAAAATTCGCTAATCAGGATTTGACACTAAAACTGACTGACGCTCTGGATAATTTCGAAAGAGCTTTGGATTCTGCAAAAAATTCAACTGATTTCGATAGTTTCCATAGGGGGGTGGAGCTAATCTATACTCATCTAAAAGAAATATTAACCAAAGAAGGATTGGAAGAAATAAAAACAGTTGGCCAGAAATTCGATCCCAATCTCCACGAGGCGATTTCTCAAGTCGAATCGGATGAATATCCTGAAGGGGTGATCGTACAGGAGATTTCCAAAGGATATGTTCTTAAAGATAGAGTGATAAAAGCTCCCAAGGTGATTGTTTCGAGTGGGAAGAAGAGAGAAGAGAAAGAGGAAAGAGAAGAAGAAAAGGATAAATAGTAAAATAGATATAGCATGAAATTTAAAAAGGTATCATTTAGTTTTTTATTTTTACTAATCATCTTTGTTCCTGTTAATGATAATCAAGCAGAAGAAAAAAAGATAGTGTTAAAGGATGATTACTATTATGTAGCTTATCATGATGGAAAGAAAATAAGCATTACCTCATCCCGAACTGGTGGTGCACCTAATTTGGAGGTGGTTTTTTCTCCAGATAGTGAATATGTAGCTTATATAGCGGTAAACTGTTTGGGTTTTGAGGGGTCGGGGAGGGAGATCTGCTTTATGAAGGTGGATGGATCTGAGAGAAGGGTCATTTACAGTTCACAATACCCTATCCATGATTTGAACTGGCTAGCCTTTAATCATCATCAATATTTAGTGTTTATTCTTGATTTCTATCCTATGGATGTAAAGGGAAAAGTTTGGATTTATGATTTTGAAGCTAAAAAAATGGTTTTTGATACTCTTGGGTTAAGATTGAATAATCTTAACGATAAAACATTTTTAGTATGCTTAGATTACATGTGTAGAGAACAAGGTGAATACATACTTGATTTGAGCAAAATCTCTACGCGTTCATATGAACTGGATGAATCCAGGGATATATCAATTAGTGAGGATTCGACAAGAATATTTTTGGGGGGAGAAAAAGATACCATTCTATCAGGCGGACTAGGTCATTTATTACCTGAATGTTGGCCCGGAGGAACATACAGTGATATGGTTGATGTAGGAACTGATATCTATTGGCATTTCAAGAATGCCTCTTTGTCTCCAAATTGCGAGTTCATTGCTTTTTCTATGAAAGGAAGATGGTCAAGTTTTAATGGACTATTTGAGATAAGGACGAACAAGGTTTATCCCTTGAGATTTTTTGTCAGCAAATTAACCGGAAATCACTACTGGTCTCCTAATAGTAAATATGTTGCTTATGTTGATTATCCAAGTGATACTCAAAAATTGATAGATGTTTTCTCAGTTGATTCTACTTTGAATTTAAAAGACCCTTTAGTCACTAGGACATTTCGTGTTGAAAGAAGCGACATTCTTGATATTTTGTATTCTCAAAACTCAGATACATTGTATTATACAACTCGATTTTTTCAGTTAGGGAGAGAATATACAAATAATTGGAGTATTTATTTGGGAGATAAGTAGATTAAGAGTTGAAAAAAGTTTGATTCATGCTAGTAAATTATTATTTGAATTTTTCATAGAAAAAATGTTGTTTTTGTTGGTGCTGGATTTTTAATCCAGCACAATGTCCTATAAAAAGAGTGTTGAAAAAAAATGAGCTAAAGGAGGATGAGATAAATGGCAAAAGTTATAGGTATCGATTTGGGGACTACTAATTCATGCGTGGCGGTGATGGAGGGTGGGGAAGCAAAAGTAATTCCTAATGCCGAGGGTTCCAGGACAACTCCCTCGGTGGTGGCTTTCACCAAGACTGGCGAAAGATTGGTGGGTCTGGTTGCCAAGCGTCAAGCGATAACCAACTCGGAGAATACTGTTTTCTCGATAAAAAGATTTATGGGGAGGCGGCATAACGAAGTACTGGAGGAGGAAAAGCTGGTTCCATTCAAGATAGTGGAGGCTCCTAACGGTGATGTCAGGGTAAAGATTCAGGATAAGGATTATTCGCCCCCTGAGATCTCCGCCATGATCTTACAGAATATGAGAAAGACAGCAGAGGATTATCTGGGGGAGAAGGTAACCCAGGCGGTGGTTACTGTTCCCGCATATTTCAACGATTCCCAGCGTCAGGCAACCAAGGATGCTGGAAGAGTCGCTGGTCTTGAGGTTTTAAGAATCATCAACGAACCAACAGCAGCCAGCCTGGCTTATGGATTGGATAAAAAAATAAACGAGAAGATAGCGGTTTTCGATCTGGGAGGGGGAACTTTCGACATATCCATTCTGGAACTGGGCGAGGGCGTTTTCGAGGTGAGATCGACCAACGGGGACACCCATCTGGGCGGGGATGATCTTGACCAGAGGGTAATCGATTGGATGGCAGAGGAGTTTTTAAAACAGCAGGGTATCGATCTGAGAAAAGATAAGATGGCACTTCAGAGATTGAAAGAGGCAGCTGAGAAAGCAAAATGCGAGCTTTCAACCACCATGCAGACCAACATTAACCTCCCCTTTGTCACTGCTGATTCCTCCGGTCCCAAGCACCTGGATCTGGTCTTGACCCGGGCTAAACTGGAGCAGCTGGTTGATGATCTGATCCAGAGAACAGTTGAGCCATGCAAAAGGGCATTGGCAGATGCAAAGCTTTCACCCTCGGATATAAACGAGGTCATCTTGGTTGGGGGGCAGACCAGGATGCCCAAGGTTCAAGAGGTTGTTGGTGAGCTTTTCGGAAAGGAGCCCCATAGGGGAGTCAATCCGGACGAGGTGGTTGCCATAGGTGCGGCAATCCAGGCAGGAGTTCTGGCAGGGGAGGTTAAGGACGTTCTTTTATTGGACGTTACCCCACTATCTCTGGGAATCGAGACCCTGGGAGGGGTGATGACCAGGCTGATCGAGAGAAACACAACCATTCCCACCAGAAAATCACAGATATTCTCCACCGCTTCTGATAATCAACCAGCAGTTTCAATTAATGTTCTGCAGGGTGAAAGGGAGATGGCCATAGATAACAGGACTCTGGGAAGGTTCGATCTGGTGGGTATACCTCCAGCACCCAGAGGAATTCCTCAGATCGAGGTTGCCTTTGACATCGATGCTAACGGAATCGTTCATGTTTCAGCCAAAGATTTAGGTACGGGAAAAGAACAGAAGATAAAGATAGAGTCCTCAAGCGGTTTATCCGAGCAGGAGATTGAGAAGATGGTAAAGGATGCCGAGTCTCACTCAGAGGAGGATAAAAAGAAAAAAGCTTTGATCGAGTCCAGAAACAAAGCTGACCAGATGGTTTATACAACCGAGAAGACCTTGAGAGAATACGGGGATAAGATCTCAGCGGATGAGAAGAAAAAGGTTGAGGAGGCGATTGAAAAAGTCAAAAATTCGATCAAGGGTGATAATAAGGAGGAGATAGACAGAGCAGTTGAACAGATGCTCTCTGCCTCTCATAAGATAGCTGAGGAGATGTACAAGAAGACCACAGCTCAGCAGCAGGAATCCTCTCCACCCCCGGAAGGTGAGAAAGAGAAAGCGAAAGAGGAAAAGAAGGAGGAGAAGGAGAAGGGTGCGGTGGATGCGGATTATGAGGTGGTGGATGATGAGGAGAAGAAAAAGGAGTAAAATTATTGTTGTTTCGGGGTACCTTTACCCCGAATCGTACATAGTCAGGGGTAAGGGTACCCTTGACCAACAGAGGATTTTTCGATATGGATAGTAAAGAGGAAAAAGAAATAAAATAAAAAGTTGGCTTTTTGTTTTTTATTCTATTCCGTTTTGATTTTAAGATTAATAAAAAAGTTAAAAATCTTTTGTTTCTTCACATATTAGTATATCGATGAAAAGCTGTTGACAAAGGGTATTGTTAATCCATATTATTATTATACCATTGGTATAAAACATGGGCCTGTTGCCGAAGTCTACAAATGTCACCCTGGCGGTCAGGCCGGGAAACGAAGTGAAGGGTCTTTTATGTCAGGGGAAACTGAGATTCTTCCTCCACCAAAGGTGGGGTCAGAATGACACAATAGAGTTGAGCAACAGCCTCACATTGTGGGTAAACAGGTGATAAAAAGTAGATTAATACTGATTCAAATTCTGTTAGCTATATTTCTTATGAGTACGTTCGTATGTACCAACCAACAAACAGAAAAGACCAGTGACTCAAAAATCGGAGTGATTGTCAGCATACTTCCTCAGGCTGAATTTGTGGAGAGAGTTGGGGGAGACAAAGTTAAAGTAACGGTTATGGTTCCTCCGGGAGCGAGTCCCCATACTTACGAACCAAAGCCAGGTCAGCTCAAAGAGGTTAGCAGAGCAAAAGTGTATTTTGCAGTTGGATCAGGTATTGAATTCGAATTAGCCTGGATGAAAAAAATAGTTGATTTGAGCACGGAAATTTTGGTTCTGGATTGTTCTGAAGGGATTGAGATAAAAGAAGGGGATCCTCATATCTGGCTTTCCCCTTTTAATGCTATGATAATGGTTGAAAATATCTACCAGGGATTGGTTCAGGTAGATTCTGTCAATAAAAAATATTACTCTGAAAACAAAAACAAGTATATTGAGGAACTGAACAAACTGGATGAGGAGTTAACTTTGGCACTTTCAGAAAAGAAAAACAGAAAGATAATGGTTTATCATCCATCCTGGGGATATTTTACCAGAGAATATGACCTCGAGCAGATACCCATAGAGAGGGAAGGTAAAGAGCCGACTCCTAAGGGTATTTTAAATTCGATCAAACAAGCCAGGGAAGAAGAGATCACAACCATCTTTGCCTCACCGCAATTTGATGCAAAAAAGGCAGAGGTTATTGCCAAAGAGATCGGTGGTGATGTTGTTCTTTTAGATCCGTTATCAAAAGATTATATTGAGAATATGCGAAAGGTTGCTTTAGCATTTTCAAGGGATTTAAGATGAAAGAGGAAATCGTCAGCTTAAAAAACACCTGGGTGTATTTCAACGATATACTTGTGCTTGAGGATGTTACCTTCTCGTTAAAGAAAAACGATTTTGTATCTCTGATAGGTCCCAACGGCGGGGGTAAGACCACCATTCTAAAAATTATACTTGGATTGATAAAACCTGATAAGGGAGAGGTTTTTGTTTTCGGAAAAGCCCCAGAAAAAGGTAGAAAATCAATCGGATACCTACCACAATACAGCTTTGTGGATTTGAATTTCCCCATAAATGTCTTTGAGGTGGTTCTTATGGGAAGGTATGATACCGTGGGTAAAGGGTATTCAAAGGAAGATAAAGACAGAGCGTTGAATGCTCTGAAAACGGTTGGAATGCTTGAATACAAAGACAGACAGATAGGAAGGCTGTCCAGCGGGCAGCTTCAGAGGATTTATATAGCCAGGGCAATTTGCAGAGAACCTGAATTGCTTTTACTCGACGAGCCCACCGCAAGCGTCGATCCGGAGATGCAGAAATCCTTCTACGAGTTGCTTTCAGAACTTAAAAAGAAAATGGCAGTGATATTGGTAACTCACGACATCAGTGTGGTCTCGGTTTACGTTGACAGCGTTGCCTGCCTTAACCGCAGGTTATTCTATCATGGCTCAAGCGAAGCTGCCTTAAAGAAGCTTGAGCAGGTTTACGAGTGCCCGATAGAGCTTTTAGCTCACGGGATTCCTCACCGGGTCTTAAAAAAGCACGGGAAATGATAGAGCTTCTCCAATACGAGTTTACCCGAAATGCGATTCTTGCTGCTTTGTTGGTCAGTGTTGCCTGTGGAATCGTAGGTACATTCGTTGTTATTAAAAAAATGGTTTTCATAAGTGGTGGGATCTCCCATGCCGCATTCGGGGGGATCGGTTTGGGATATCTTTTGGGAATAAATCCCATCCTTGCTGCGATTCCATTCAGCCTTTTGACCGCGCTGGGTATCGGAACCATCAGCAAAACCATAAAGGTAGCCGAGGACACTGCCATTGGTATATTATGGACCCTGGGTATGGCTCTGGGCATAGTATTCGTTAATCTGGCTCCTGGATATGCCCCGGACCTTTTCAGCTATCTTTTCGGGAGCATTCTCACTGTTCCCTCAACTGATTTGATACTGATGCTGGTTTTGGATTTCGTGATTGTAACTGTTGTAATCTTTTTTTTCAGAGAATTCAAAGCGATTTCCTTTGATGAGGAGTTCTCGACGGTTATTGGAGTGCCGGCCAGAGGCTTGTATCTTTTGCTTCTCTGCCTGGTGGCTTTAAGCGTGGTGGTGATGATCCGGGTGGTTGGGGTTATATTGGTGATTGCCCTTCTCACCCTTCCAGCAGCGATAAGCAGACAGTATACCTACAATATCAAAAAATTAATGCTTCTTTCGAGTATTGTAGGTGCTGTTCTGACCATAGTGGGACTTTTACTTTCCTATCTTTTTGATTTGGCTTCCGGGGCAACCATCGTTTTAGTTTTAGTATTATGTTTTCTTTTTTCCTGGATTTTAAAGCGCTCTAAATAGATTCGAGTTGATAAAGGTTTGAGAGTATTCATACCAGATTTTTTGGTAAAAGAAGTTCAAAAATGCTTAGGAGATCAAGTAAGGTTAAAAGGCTGGGAGTGTATTGCAAAGAACGTAAAGACTTAAAGCTTTTATTTTATTTGACTTTTGAATTTTATTCATTAATTTTAGATTGAGTTCTGTTTAAAAAAGGATTTAATTTGTTTTGTCTGAGCATTGTATCCCTGAGCATTTTTAGGACTTTAAAAAAGGTGTAAGAGTGGAAAGAAAAATCGTTTTTTTGTTGATAATTCTTTTGATTTTATCATCAGGATGCAGTAAAAAAACTTTCAATTATTATAATCAGCCGGAAAAAGGAAGTTTGGTGGGGATGGTCTATCCTCAGGATTCAGGTGCCCGGGTATCTGCCTGGCAGGGGGGTGAGGTTGCCTGGAGTTATATTGACTCGGAGGGACTTTTCAAAATCGAAGAGCTTCCGGTTGGAACTTACACGATTAAGGTTGAAGCTGAGGGCTATTACACCTACGAAGGCCAGGAGGTTTTCACAATCTATGGAGGAGGGACAACCACTGCAGGAAGAATTGTTCTTTACAAGATACCGGGAATTATCACTTCCACCTATCCCTCAGATGGTGCAACCGACATCCCCTTGGATGTTCAGATCAGAATAAATTTTGCCAAGGAGATGGACACTGCCAGCGTGGAGAACGCTTTTGGCATAGACCCGGAAGTTGAAGGGGTTTTTATTTGGAATGAGACAAAAGATGATCCCTATGTTTTGGGAAAGTATCTGCGATTTATTCCCTCCTATAATTTAAAAGGTGAAACTATATATACTGTTACCTTGAATACAACAGCTTCTGACCTTTCCGGCGTTGGTCTTTCCGAGACTTTTAGTTTCACTTTTACCACCAGAGGAGTTGATGTGGTCAGTCACTATCCCTTAGATGGTGATGTGGATGTTAGCACTCAGGCATCTATTAATATAAGTTTCAGATCAGTAATGGATCAACAGAGTGTGATCGACGCTTTGAGCATCGAACCGGAGATCGAAGGAACAATAAACTGGTACAAGCCAAATAAAACTTTTTCCTTTTACCCTCTAAGATACTGGGCTACCAATACTCTGTATACAGTTAAAATCGATACCACAGCTAAAGATACCTCCGGAGTTAATCTTTCTGATTCGCTCGTGTTTTCATTTACCATAGAAGGGATAAAAATCAGATACAGTTATCCATACGATAAGAGCATGAACGTGCGTACCGATACATACATTCATATAGAATTCAATACCTTAATGGAGCAAAGCTCGGTAATTGAGGCTTATTCCCTTTCCCCATCAACCGATGGGGAATTCCATTGGGCGAACCTATCCGAGTTCTGGTTTTACCCTTACAATGATTTGGCAGCAGATTCCAATTACTCCGTAAAAATCGATACAGCTGCTTATGATCTTCATGGCTCAAAGCTGGATAAGGAATTTTTATTCGATTTTAGGACCGAACCGATACGGATAGTAACCAACAGACCAGAAAAGGGCGAAACCTATGTTGACCCCAATTCCTATATATACATTGGTTTCAACACCGATATGGATCAGGTTTCTGTGGTGGATGCTTTCAGGATGGTGGATTTCGACTCAGTTGAGATCGAGGGAGGTTTTAACTGGAACGGACTTAGAGGGATGACCTTCTATCCAGGCACGACTCTGGAGTATGATAAGGAATATCTGGTTACCATAAACACTCAGGCTAAGGATCTGCACGGGGTTTTGCTCCCCAGGGTTTTTTCTCTGTGGTTCAGAACAAAGCCATCCGATTAGACCACCTGAGATTTATTGAACAAAATTCGAAAAGCTTGAGCCCTGAGGTTTGTGTGGGTAAGATTTGAGCTTTTGCCGATATTTTAAACAGAAGAGGGTAGATTTCCATCCGATTAGAAAACAGTAGGGTAGAGTCGTATTAATTATGGTAAAACAAAAACCTTTTTCGAAAAATGAATCTTAAAAAAATAGGCTGGGTGGTTTTTCTTATTGTCCTTTTAGCATCTGCAACAGCTAATTCCCAATACTATTTTGGGAAAAACAAGGTTCAGTATATCACCTTTGACTGGCAGGTCCTTTCCACCCCTCATTTTGATATCTACTTCTATCCCCAGGAGAAAGAGATCGCCGAGATTGCCGGAGGGGTGGCTGAGGAAAGCTACCGCTTTTTGGAGAGCAAGTTCAATCACCACATAGAGAAAAAGATACCCCTTATCGTATACAGCACCCCCTATTATTTTCAGCAGACAAACGTTATCCCCAACATCCTTCCAGAGAACGTGGGGGGATTTACCGAGTTTTTAAAAGGAAGGGTGGTCGTTCCCTTCAATAATTCCTACTCGGGATTTGCCCGGACTTTAAGACATGAGCTGGTGCACGTCTTCTCCTTTGAGAAGCTCTCCAGGGTAATGAAAGCTCACAAGAAACACAATTTCGACCCTCCCCCTCTGTGGTTTGAGGAGGGATTGGCTGAGTACTGGTCAGGAGCGCAGGATTCAGATGCGGAGATGATTCTAAAGGATCTGGTTCTCTCCGGTAATCTGGTGAGCATAAAAGATATGGGGCGGATTTATGGAACTTACCTGATGTACAAGGAGGGGGAATCCTTCTGTAATTTTATATCGGAGGAATACGGGGACTATAGGCTGGCTTTAATCTACGACAATTACTTTAAGGAGGGAGACTTCTCCAAGACGGTGGAGATAACTTTTGGCAAACCGCTTGAGAAGTTGGGTGAGGAATGGGAGTATCATCTCAAGAAAAAATACTTCCCTCATATAGAGGACTCTGACTTTCCGGATAAGGTTGCGAGGAAATTGACCTACGACGGCATCAACCTTAAGCCGGTAATAGTCAGGAGGGATTCGGAGAACTGGATCGCATTCAAATCCAATAAGCTGGGCTATTCCTCCATTTACCTGATGTCTCCCCGGGGCGAAAAAGAAAAACTTATAACCTTGATCAAAGGGGAAAGGTCGTACGAGTTTGAGTCTTTGCATCTTCTGGAAAGCAGGATCGATGCCTCGGAGGATGGAAGGATATTGTTTGTTTCCAAAAGAAACGAAAAGGACGTCCTGTACGTCTACGATACCAAGGAGATGAAAATCTCAAGGGACATTGATTTCGATTCGCTGGTGGTTCTATCCTCGCCATCCTGGTCAAAAGACGCAGGGAAAATAACATTTGCCGGAAGCACAGACAGGGGGTTCTGCGATCTGTATTATTACGATCTGGAATGCGATTCCCTTTTCAGGTTGACTTTTGACCTTTATCAGGAGAAAGATCCGTGTTTCTCTCCGGACGGGGAGAAGATAGTTTTCAGCTCCGACAGGGGAAGATTCGGGGAAAAGGGATATCTAAATCTCTTTTGTTATGATCTTAACTCAAATGAGATACAGGTGCTCACCTCTGGAGAACATAACGACATAAATCCCACCTGGAAAGAGAAAGGGATAGTCTTCTCCTCGGATCGCCAGGGGGGATTTGACCTTTTTCTTCTGGACGATGCTTCCAAAACCTACAGGATTACCAATCTGCTCACCGGGGCTTTTGATCCTCGAATTTCTGATGAGGAGAGCAGTCTGGTTTTCACCGGATTTCAGGATTACTCCTTTCAGATATACAAGATGCCATTTGGTGATTCTTTGCTTTTCCCTTTGCCTGATGATGAAGGTAAGGCAAGTTTAGTTAGTTGTGAGGAAGGGTGGTGTCCGGATATGCTGTCCGGGGAACACAGGAAGGGAACAGTTAAATACAAAAATAAGTTCTCCTTTGATATTGCCCAGTCCGCAATCTCATATGATGCTATCTACGGTCCCATAGGTGGATTTCAGGGAGCCCTAACTGACGTTTTGGGGAACAACCAGATTTATTTCCTTTTAGCTAATACCGCACAATCCAAATCGGATTTTTTCAAAAGCTTTAATTTGGGTGTGACCTATCTGAATAAATCCAGAAGGTTGAATTATGGTCTGGGCGCCTATCACCTTTATGACGAATATAGCTATTCGATTAAAGATTTTTATAATTATTATACCGAGCGCCAGTATGGCGGTATATTATTCGGAAGCTATCCCTTATCCAAATTCCGCAGGGTGGAGGCAAAAATCTTTTTAAGGCAGTCGGAAAGGGATTATTACATAGAGAGAAGAAAAAGGAAGGCTTTTCTTGCTACCAATTACGTTTCCTTTATCAAGGATACCAGCATCTGGGATTGGGTAGGTCCGATAGATGGGACCAGGCTGAATTTGACTCTGGGGCTGACCCTGGGGTTAGACGATCGGAAGATATACAACCGCTTGGTTCTTTTCGATTTCAGGAAATACTTAAGATTGGGCAAATACAGCTGTTATGCTTTCAGGTTCACCGGTTTTTCCTCTGAAGGGGAGGAACCCCAGAGGTTATTTCTGGGGGGGAGCTGGAGCTTGAGGGGTTATTCCAGAAGGGCTTTTTACGGAAGGAATATGGTCTTGATCAACAACGAGTTGAGATTTCCCTTAATCGATGATCTGTACATTGGATTTCCCATCGGGAAAATCGGTTTTCAGGCAATAAGGGGTGCACTGTTTTTCGATCTGGGAAATGCCTGGGACAAATATGATGATGAACTTCATGCAAGCTATGGATTGGGGGCACGTCTGGGTCTCGGGTATCTGGTGGTTTTGAGGTTTGATTTTGCTCGAAACTTAGATACCAAAGATTGGGTGTTCGATTTCTTTTTTGGCTGGAACTTTTAATCCATGAAAAATTCCTTTAGATTTTTATTACTCTTTTTTTGTTTTCTTTTTTTATTTTGCAGTTCAAAGTTGAAATTTAAAAATTTTGATGCAAGTGAGCCCACCTCCTGGAGAAAGTTTCGCAGTGATTTGAAAAACTCCTCTTTTGTTCCTCAAAAAACCAGCCTGCCACAAAAGCTTATGTGGAGAGAAAAGCCAAGAGGTGCTTTAGCCAGCTCCCCTCTGGCCACAAACGGTTTTTTGATTTTGGGAGGCCTGGATAATAAGCTTTATTTTTTGGATGCGAAAACCGGTGAAAAGAAAAAGAATTTGAAGACCAAATCTCACATCTCCTCCTCCCCTTTTCTTGAGGATTCGATTTTGTATTTTTCATCAGAGCAAGATGATGGAAACCTTTATGCTCTTAACCTTCTTAACGGTGAGATCCTGTGGCAGAAGGATTTCAAGGATCCCTCCAACTCGCCTCTGGCAATAGATGAAAAGATTTACCTGGGCACTTACGATGGGAGATTTTTCTGTCTGGATGGAGCCTCAGGTAAAGTTCTCTGGTTTTTCAAAGCTGGTGATATAATAAAATCGATCCCTGCTTATGATGATGGTTTTCTGTTCTTTGGCTCAGGAGATAGAAACTTTTATTCTCTGGACAAAGAATCAGGTAAAGAGATCTGGAGATACAAAGCAGGCTCAGCTATTTACTCCTCCCCGGCAATAAAGGAGGGGATGGTCTTTTTCGGCTGCCTGGATGGAACCTTCTATGCTCTTGATAAAACCAATGGAGATTCGCTCTGGAAATTTGACACCCAGGGTAAGATATTTTCGTCTCCAGCAGTGGATGATTTGAAGGTTTATTTTGGCTCAAACGATGGATATTTATATGCGGTTAATTCCACCTCAGGAAAATTAGAGTGGAGATTCGATGCAGAATCGGCCATTAATTCCTCGCCTATTGTTGTGGGGGATAAATTATTTTTTGGCTCTCTGGATGGCAACTTCTTTGTTCTAAACAAGGCTAATGGAGAGCTTTTATGGAGTTACAGAACAGAGGGGATGATTTTATCCGAGCCGGTTTTCTATGATGGGAGGATATACATAACTACTTTCGATGGGTGGGTTTACTGTTTTGGGGAGTAATTCAGTCAGCGGATTGAGTGGATTTAACGGATTTTGTGTTGTCAACGGATTGAACGGATTTAGCAGATAGGATTTGCAGGCACGGATTCTATACGTGCCTTTGAATTTCTGACATCAGAATTTTTTCTCGAAGTTTTTATAATACATGCTGAGAGCAACTGGATTATCAATGAAATATTGCTGGGATGTTTTGGCGGGGTACCCATACCCCGTTAGCTTTTTTGTCAAGGGTGGGGGCACCCTTGACCAACTTCCAGGATGACTCCCGAAGGACGTTAGGGAATCCTGTTTTTGCCACATGTGGATTGCTTTACTACGCTCTCAATGACATTCTGGGCAAGTCATTGCGGGGAACGAAGTGACGAAGCAATCCCCTAGAAGAAAGGAACTGCTTCGCCCTTCGGGCTCGCAGTGACATTTAGTGACATTTAATGTATCGTTAATCCCATCTTTGCCTCAAGGTGGGTTAACGCTCAAAATCCACATACAATCTGTAAAAAGAGAAGAACATAGAGAAAACACTATTGACATTTGGGGATATTTTATTAAATTAGTAAAAGAAGCGTGTGATAGGTTCATATTAGACTTATTCCACGTAAATTTGATTTTTTATGCTGAATCGCAAAATTAACTGTTGTGATTTTGTATTCTTTACCGACAGATAAATAAAAAACCCAGGAGTAAAAGATGAGTAAATCGAGAGTGATTATTGCACTGCTTTTCGGGACATTGGTTATCTTCTCTTTCAAGCCTGTTTTATCGGCTGAGTATGAAGTAAGTTATATGGCTGAGTTCTACCTGGATGAGTTTGTGTTTGACAAAAACATGGGATATGATGTGGTGTTTTTAAAAAATGGAGATTGCGTGAACGAAGTTGGAGAGCCGATGCTGCCATCAAAGGGATTGAGAATAGCTTTGCCCGCTGGAATGGAAGTGAAATCGGTGAGGGTGACAGACACAGAGGTGATGGAGCTCTCAGGCGAGTTCGACATCTTTCCTTCTCAGCCACCAAGAAAAATCGGACCAAATGACAAGAATATTGATTTCGTCGAGCCGAACAAAAGGGCATATGCTTCCAATCAACCTTATCCGGAAAAAATAGTTGAATTGGTTCATCAGAGCGATTTGGCAGGGCAGGGTATCGCTCATATCGTGATTCATCCTATGCAATATGTGCCGGCTGAAAAGAAACTTAAATTTTACACCTCCATAGCTCTGGTTCTGGAAGGTGTGGGTGGTTATGAGTGTAAAGATTATCTTTCTCCGGGAATATCGGATAAAGGAAGAGAAACCTACCTCAGAATGATCAAGGGTATGGTTCAAAATCCTGAGGAGGTAAAGTTAGAGTCAGCCTTTAAAATAAGAAGCTCGACAACCCAGCTTCCGGAGGGACCGTTTGATCATGTGGTTATCACCTCATCGACTTACGCCTCCTATTTTGAGCCGCTGGTATATTGGCATACCAAAAAGGGAATAAAGGATACGGTTATAGATAAGGACTGGATATATGCCAACTACAGTGGAGCAAGCAATCAGGAGAAGATTCGCAACTTTGTGATCGATGCCAATTCAAGCTGGGGAACGACATATTTTCTTTTAGGAGGGGAGAATGAGACTATCCCTTTCGAGTACAGAAACTATGATGAGGGGAATACCCCCAGCGATCAATACTATTCGGACTTCGATGATGACTGGACTCACGAGGTCTTCGTTGGCAGAGCCAGCGTGGGTAGTACATCCGAGGTTAATACCTTTGTTAACAAAGTCTTAAAATATGAGAAGGACCCTCTCAGAACGGATTACCCCTTAGATGTTTTGCTGGTGGGTATGGATCTGGATGCCTCTACCCATTGTGAAGAGCTTAAAAACACCATAGACAGTTACATTCCCTCCCAGTTCAACGTGACCACGGTTTACGATAGTGATGGTGGGAGTCACCGAACCGCCGTTATCAGTGCTCTGAATTCTGGTCAGAATCTGGTAAATCATGCTGACCATTCCTATATTAACTATATGGGAACCGGTGATTATAACCACGGCCTGGGTATTTACAACCAGGATGTGGACAATCTGAACAATAACGATCAAACCTCGGTTGTGGTTTCCACCGGCTGCGATCCCAATTACATGGACAACAACGATTGCATTGCCGAGCATTTCGTGATCTATAATCCCAATCAGGCGGGAGTGGCTTTCACCGGTAATACCCGAAGTGGATTGTACTATGGTGGTGACCCTTACAGCTTATCCAATATGCTGGACCGGGAATGGTGGAGAGGGCTTTTTACCCGAGACGCATACAAATTGGGAGATGTTCTGGTGGACAGCAAACATAACTTTCCCACCGGTACTAATAATGTCAGGAGGCATTGCGAATGGACCTTTAACCTTCTGGGCGAGCCGGAGATGCCGATCTGGACAGATTCCCCCGACAGTCTGGCAGTGAGTTTCCCAGATAAAATTCCCATAGGGAGCTCACAATTTATCATTTACGTTGAGGATTCAACCACCCACTCTCCCGTATCTCAGGCGTACATCTGTTTGTGGAAAGAAAATGAGGTATATCTTACCGGATTTACAAATTTCAACGGATATATGACCTTCTTCCCCTCTCCAGCCACCCATGGGACCATGTATGTGACCGTGACCAAACAGAATTACCTCCCCTATGAGAGTGAGGCAACCGTTGCCAGTCCACTGGTCTTTACCCAGCCGGCTACTGAGGTGGAGGAGACCAGCGCGACCATTCATGGTTTTCTGGAAGACGATTTTGGATTGGAAACCACCTGCTGGCTTGCCTGGGATACGGATTCGGGTGAGCCTTATGCTGACATCGAATCTTTGGGAGTTAAAGGAAGCGGACAGGAATTCGAAATTGAACTTACCAGCCTGACCCAGGGAGAGCTTTACTACTTCGTGGCCAAGGCGCAAAACGATGCAGGATGGAGCAGTGGGGAGGAACTTAAATTATTGACCAAACCTCTTCCGCCAGCGGAACTGACCGCGGAGGCGACCAGCTGCAGTACCGTATATCTCAGCTGGACCAAACCTCCTCTGGTTGAGAAGACGATGATAGAAAGAAACCATACCCCGGCCTGGACCAGAGGAGAGGGAACCGAGATCTACAATGACACCAGTTCCCATTTCCAGGACTCGGGACTGGAGCCGGAGAGCCTTTTCTATTATCAGGCATGGTCGCTCTGCGAAAAAGAGGAGCTTTTCCAATACAGCGACGACTATGATCAGGCTGATGCGGTTACCCTTTTTATGTGCGGGGATGTCAATGGGGATAAGAGGATTGATCTATCGGACGTGATTCATCTGGCGAATTATTATCTGAAAGGTGGAGATCCGCCCCAGGAGCCAATCTGTCGCGGAAACGGTAACGGAGATGAAGCTATAAATCTTTCGGATGTGATTTTCATAGCCAACTATTATCTGTCAGGCGGTGATCCTCCCCATGATTGCGAGAACTATGTACCGGCAGTTAGTAAGCAGTAGGCAGTAAGCAGTAAACAGTAAACAAATAAGAAGATATTTGAAAGAAGCGTCTGGAATTTTCTCCCCGACGTTTTTTTCTATTTCAAAGCAACAGGGTTAACTAAATGATATTCAATGGTTCAGATTTGGCTTTCTTGTAGGAATTGAGCTATGTTGATGACTTTCACTTCCTTTTCCTGCTTGAGATGATAAAAGTACAGAGATACGCCTTGCATTCCAACGGCAACGGGATTGTCGATGTACATAAGGATATGTTTTTTTATGTCAATGATGCGATATATCTGACCAGCAACGGGAAGAACTTTCAGCACTTTTTTTGAATGGGGATCAAGTACGGCTATTGCATAGCTACCCTCGGTTGTCTGGCATGGCAGGTAAGCACGATCTCCCCGAAAGGTTATCTTGCTGAGTATCCTTCCTATCCCTGGTAGACTGGATGAGGTAATGGTTCTATGGATTATTTTCTTCGAAAGATCCATTACTTCGATCCTTGGAACAGAAGGCCTGTTTGGCTTGGTTACCTGGCAAAGGTAAAGGGAATCAGCGTATACGGAGACCCTCCAGTAATAATTTGTTATTGGCACCCCATATAAAAATTTTATTTTGTCAGTACTGATATCTATTTGATATAGAAAAAGGCTATCCGGCCTGTCCACGCCCGTGGTGGCCAGATATACGAATCCATCCCCATAGGTTAAATCAGTTCTTAACCCGTAGATGTTTTTGATTTGGCCCAATAATTCTTTTTTGTAAGTATCGACAATCGAGATTGAGAATTCCTCCTCGATCATGGGATGGGTAACATAGGCTTTACCATTTGGGGCAATTATGTGGTTATAGGGGCGGAGGGGAAGTTCAACTGTATCTTTGACCTCTCCACTTTGTGGATCGAATGCTGCCAGACCTTTCTCTCCCACCCGTGCCCAGATGTGACCTTGAGGTGATCGGGCTATTGAAGGTGCCTCGGGATGAAAAGTATACAAAAGATTTATTCTTCTCTTCTTAGGATCGATCTTGAAGAGCCGTCCGTAGGCAGTGAAAAAATAAGATTCAGCTTCTAAATTTGTCTTCTCCGAACAGCTGGTTAATAAACAGCTAAAAGCGAAAAGGAGAATTAACTTGATAGCTATTAGATTACGGATTTTTGTTTGTGATTTTCTTTTTTTCGCTGACATATTGGTTGTTTGTACTCTTTATCAAATTACCAAATTACCAATGAAGTTTCATTTTCTATATTTAATTAATTATTCAGATATGTCAAGTCCTTAATGTTTCGACAAGAAGTCTGATGTGTTTCGAGATTTTTCAGAAACGTTTTTATTTATGTTTTTTTGAATAATGAGGTTTATTTTTAACAGAATTGATTATAAGGAATATAATTACTTTATTTGTAGAATGGTGGATTTCATCTAAATTGTATCCAGGATAAAATAATTTTTCAATATGCCATTTTGTCTTTGAATATGTCATTATAACTTGATAAAATGTCATATAGATATTTAATATGCCATATTGGCAGTATTGATAAATTTTTAAGAATGTCAAATTTTTTAATCACCTTTTTAATTTATTGATATAAAAGAGCTTAAAGAGATAAATTCAAAATTAAGGTTTTGGCACATAGTTTGCAATATAATAGGTAAAAATTTAAAAGAGGAGAGTAAAATGAAGTTAATAAGATTTTTACCAATGTTTGATTTTGGGAATTCAGAGGATGGGAATGGATACAGTCCTGATATGGATATCTTAGAGACTGATAAGGAGTTTGTGATCGAGGCTGAGATTCCCGGGGCTTCAAAAGAGGATTTTAAACTGAATGTGGAGGATGATGTTTTGACTCTAGAAGGTGAAAAGAAAAAGGAGAAACAAAGATTCATATTTAAAGAAAGCAAAGAAGGAAGGTTCAAAAAAAGATTTTCTCTTCCCACTGACGTTGATCAGGATAAGATTAGAGCCCAATTTGAAAATGGGGTTTTGAGAATCACCATTCCCAAAGCTAAAGTTTTAATACCAAAAGAGATAAACGTTAATTAAACAAAAAAGAAAGGAGGGATCGTTATGGCGATCAGAAGATGGAGACCTTTCAGGGACATCATGTCCGTTCAGGACGAGATGAACAGGCTGTTTGACGAGTTCTTCGGCAGGACTCCGGCAAGAGGAGAGGAATATGAGAGGATGTGGAGTCCCCATGTGGACGTTTCCGAGACCGAAGATAACATCGTAGTTACTGCTGAGGTTCCGGGAATGACCAAGGATGATATCAAGCTTACGGTCAGGGATAACATACTCACCGTGAGCGGGGAGAAAAAGCACGAGAAAGAGGAGAAGGATGCTAACTATCACCGGATCGAACGCTCCTATGGTTCGTTCTGCCGTTCCTTTGAGCTTCCCGCCACGGTTCAGTTCGACAAGGTTAAAGCCAGCTATAAAGATGGTATATTAAAGATCAGTCTGCCGAAATCAGAGGAGGTAAAGCCCAAGGAGATCCCGATCAATATCAGCTGATTTCAAGCTGAGACAATGACCAGCCCTCCCGCCAGTGGCGGGAGGGTGCTGATTTGTCAAGGATTAAAAGGAAGATTATGATTTTATTTTTATATATATCAACTATAAAAGAAGGAGGTGGAAATAATGGGTAAAATAATAGGAATAGATTTGGGAACCACTAACTCCTGCGTTGCGGTTGTTGAAGGGAAAGATCCGGTGGTGATTCCCAATGCCGAGGGTACCAGAACTACACCATCTGTGGTTGCCTTTACCAAAACAGGGGAAAGGCTTTTAGGACAGGTGGCTAAACGCCAGGCTATCACCAATCCAGATAATACTATCTTCTCCATAAAGAGATTCATGGGCAGGAAATACGATGAGGTTGGTGAGGAGATGGAGACGGTTCCATTTAAGGTTGTCAGGGGTTCGGGTGGAGATGCCTGGGTTAAGATAAGAGATAAAGAATACTCTCCGCCTGAGATATCGGCAATGGTTCTGCAGAAGATGAAAAAGACCGCAGAGGATTATCTTGGCCAGAAGGTTACCCAGGCGGTGATCACGGTTCCAGCCTATTTCAACGATTCCCAGCGTCAGGCAACCAAGGATGCTGGAAGGATTGCGGGCTTGGAGGTTAAGAGGATCATAAACGAACCCACTGCAGCTTCTTTAGCTTATGGATTGGACAAGAAGAAGGACGAGAAAATAGCTGTTTTTGATCTGGGTGGTGGAACTTTCGACATATCCATTCTTCAATTGGGTGAGGGAGTTTTCGAGGTTATCTCCACCAATGGCGATACTCATCTGGGAGGAGATGATTTCGACAAAAGGGTAATCGACTGGATCGTTTCCGAGTTCAAAAAACAGGAGGGTATCGATCTATCAAAGGACCCCATGGCTTTGCAGAGATTAAAAGAAGCTGCGGAGAAAGCAAAATGTGAACTCTCGACCACTTTGGAAACTACTATCAACTTGCCTTTCATAACTGCTGATTCCTCCGGCCCCAAACATCTGAACCTGACCCTGACCAGGGCTAAATTCGAACAGCTGGTGGATGATTTAATCCAGAGAACTGTTGATCCGGTGAAAAATGCCTTATCCGATGCTAAATTAGAACCGGATCAGATCGATGAGGTCATTCTGGTTGGTGGAATGACCAGAATGCCCAGGGTTCAGCAGGTGGTAAAGGAGCTTTTCGGCAAAGAGCCTCATAAAGGGGTCAATCCAGACGAGGTAGTTGCAGTTGGTGCTGCTATTCAGGGTGCGGTTTTATCAGGTGAGGTTAAGGATGTACTGCTTCTGGACGTAACTCCGCTTTCCTTAGGTATTGAAACCCTGGGAGGTGTTTTTACCAAGCTGATAGAAAAAAATACAACCATTCCCACCCGGAAATCGGAGATATTCACCACTGCAGAGGATAGCCAGACCACAGTAGAGATTCACGTTCTTCAGGGTGAGCGCCCCATGGCAATTGATAACAGAACCATCGGAAGGTTTCACCTGGATGGAATTCCACCCGCGCCCCGGGGTATGCCCCAGATCGAAGTTGCATTCGACATCGATGCCAACGGAATTTTGAATGTTTCGGCCAAGGACAAAGCCACCGGAAAACAGCAGTCGATCAGAATTGAGGCTTCTTCCGGATTATCCGAGGCTGAGATTCAAAAGATGGTTAATGATGCTGAATCTCATTCTGCTGAGGACAAAAGGCGCAGGGAAGAGGTGGATGTAAAAAACCGAGCTGACCAGATGGTTTATGAGACTGAGAAGAACCTGAAGCAATTCGGGGATAAGATGGATACAGATTCTAAAGCCAAGGTTGAGGCTGCTGTTTCGAGGGTGAAGGAAGCTTTGAAAAAATCGGATATACAGGAGATCAAATCTTCTACCGAAGCCTTAACCCAGGTATGGCATCAGGCAGCAGGAAAGATGTATCAGAAGACCACTGGATCTGGACCAACAGGTTCTGCTCAGCCGGGTCCGGAACCTCAGAAGGAGGATAAAAAGGATAAAGACCAGCCGGTGGATGCAGATTATGAGGTGGTAGATTAAAAACATCAGGGCAGGTTCTTATGACCTGCCCTGAAAAGGTAACTTTTTATGCCCACCTATGAATACAGATGCAAAAAGTGTGGTCACAGATTTGAAAGGTTTCAGAATATTACAGATGAACCGTTGAAGGCATGTCCACTTTGCAGCAAAGAGGTGGAAAGATTGATCGGCTGCGGAGCAGGTATAATTTTCAAAGGAAGCGGTTTTTACAGCACCGATTACCGGAGCGAGTCGTACAAGAAGCAGGCTAAAAAGGAAACTGATCTAAGTTCGGATAAGAAAGAGGAAAAGAGGGCTGTTGAGAAATAAAAGCTTTGCGCTTTTAACGAATTTTGAATTGAACCAGAAGGCGAGAGGAAAGGTTCGCCTTTTTTTTACTTGAAATCGTGAAGAAGTAAGTTTTATTTATAAAGAAGATTTGGGCTCTTTGATTGGATATGTATGGCACAGAAAGATTATTATAAAGTCTTGGGTGTTTCGGAGAATGCTTCTGCTGGCGAGATCAAGAAAGCTTACCGGAGATTGGCTAAAAAGTATCATCCGGATGTTAATCAAGGAAGTAAGATGGCGGAGGAGAAATTCAAGGAGGTCTCCGAGGCGAATGATATTCTTTCGGATCCTAAAAAGAAACAGGAATACGACCAGTTAAGGAAATATGGTGCGCAGGGTTTTAAAGGTTTTGAGGGATTTGATTTCGGCGGAGCCAGAAAAGGAGCGGGAACAGGTTTCTCTTTTGAGGATTTGGGTGGATTTGGAAGCTTCTCTGATATTTTTAGCTCGATTTTCGATTTGGGAGAAAGGTCAAGACAGAAAAACTGGGGATCACAGAAGGGTGAGGATTTATATGCCGAAATCGAAATACCCTTTGATCAGTCGATCTCAGGTGGAAAGACTATGGTTCAGTTAAGAAAAGAGGATAGCTGTAATGTATGCGGAGGCAGTGGTGCTGAGCCTGGTTCTGAGATGACTGTCTGCCCTCAATGCGACGGTTCCGGGATGGTCTCTTTTTCCAAAGGCACTTTTGCAGTTAAGCGTCCCTGCCCTCGCTGTTTCGGAAGGGGAAAAATTATTTCCAATCCATGCCATAACTGCGGAGGGAGTGGTCAGATCTATGCAGCCAAAAAACTGGCTATCAACATTCCCAAAGGAGTTGCGGATGGAACCCAGATGAGGTTAAAAGGGCAGGGAAAACCAGGAATTTCAGGTGGTCCTCCTGGCGATCTGATAGTCAAGGTGAATATTTCACCTCACAGCTTCTTTAAAAGAAAGGGTGCTGATATATACTGCAAGGTCCCGATCAATCTCGTTCAAGCGGTTTTGGGAAGCAAAATCAGGGTTAGAACCATTGATGGAAAGGTAAATATGAGGATACCACCGGGAACTCAAACCGGTACAAAGTTCAGGTTAAGGGAAAAAGGTGTGAATGTTAACGGAGTCAGAGGTAACCAGTACGTTGAGGTATATGTTGAGATTCCAAAGAATTTGTCTGAGAAGCAGAGAAAGCTTTTGGAGGAGTTTGCGAAAGTAAGTAATTTAAAATATTAGATATTAATATATCAGTAGGCAGTATTCAGTACACAGTATACAGTATACAGAAAACAGTAAACAGAGAACAGTAAACGGAAAACGATTCACGAGAAACGAGTAACGAAAATTCAAATTAAAATAAATTGATTTGTTAAGTATTTAAAATTTGAAGAGAAAACAATGATTAGCAGATGTTGTATTTCTTCATCCGGTCGCGCAGGGTGTTCCTGCTTATTCCCAGAAGTTTGGCAGCCCTAACCTGATTGTTATTGGTCTTTTTCAAAGCCAAGGTTACTACCGCCTTTTCAAAGATGGTTAAAAGATGCTGGTAGATGTGGGTGTGGAAGGGCGGCCTGAGCGTTTCGAAGACCTGCTCTATCAATTTAGAAAAAAGTTCGTAATATTCATCAACAGAAAAATCCTTTTTTTGCTTGTCCTCTTTTTTCTCCTTGTGATCCTTAACCAGTGTCTGGACAGCCAAGAATACCCCTCTGTTTATTTATTTTTTACACTTTATGTCTTTCTGAGTATTTTCGGCAGGATTGTTTTTCTCTGAAGTGTGGTTTTTAAAAATAGATGATTTAGTTCATTTTAATATAAATAATAAGAGCAAAAATGATGCAATCGATTTCACACTCAAAAGCTTTTACGTTTTCAGAATGTGAACTACCTTTCCATCCACCATGGTCATCCAGGCTTTGCCCTTTAGTTTCCATCCTCCGTGTGTTTTTCGATTTTGATTTAAGACCCGATGGGACTACCTCCCATTCCAATTCAGGATCGATTACGGTCAGATCCGCAGGTGCTCCCACTTTGATCTTTCCCTGTTGGAGATCGAAGATCCTGGCTGGATTTAAAGTAAGCCTGGCGATTGTCTGGAGCCAGCTTAAGTGATTTTTCTCAACCAGCTCGGTTGTTACCAAACCCAGAGCGGTTTCCAATCCGATCATCCCGAAAGGAGCATAATCGAACTCCACGTCCTTTTCCTCCTCGGAATGGGGCGCATGGTCGGTGGCAATGCAGTCGATGGTTCCATCTTTCAAACCCTTGATTACTGCATCAACGTCCTTTCTGGTTCTCAGAGGCGGATTTACTTTACAGTTGGTATCGAAGCTTTTAATCGATTCGTCGGTTAAGGTTAAATGATGTGGGGTTGCCTCGGATGTGACATTTAACTTCCTCTTCTTTGCTTCCCTGATAAGCTCCACTGACCCGGAGGTGGAGACATGGGCGATGTGAAGTCTTGCCCCTGTAAATTCAGCTAATCTGATGTCCCGTGCTACGATAGTTTCCTCAGCTATTGAAGGGATTCCCCTTAATCCCAAAACCGTGGAGACGAATCCCTCATTCATTACCCCATCTTTGGAAAGGCTCAAATCCTCGCAATGTGATATTACTGGTAAATCCACCATCTTGGAATACTCCAGTGCATGTCTTAGTATCCTTGGATCCGAAACAGGATCTCCATCGTCGGATATTCCAACTGCTCCTGCATTTTTCAAATCAGCCATCTCGGTCAGCTGCTTACCTTCTCGACCAGCGGTTATGCAGGCTATGGGATAGACCTTACATTTTGCTGTTTTAGCCTTCTCATAAATGAAGTTAATTGATTCCTGATCATCCAAGGGGGGTTGGGTATTGGGCATGCAGAGGATGGTAGTGAAACCACCTGCAACAGCAGCAAGGGATCCGGTGTAGATCGTTTCCTCATCCTCCCTTCCCGGCTCCCGCAGGTGAGTGTGGATGTCTATCAACCCGGGGCAGCATATTTTGCCTCTGGCATCAATTATCTTTCTGTCTTTTTTCCTTATGGAGATGAGTTTTTCTGTTTCGATCCTGGTGATCTTTTTACCCTTAACATATATATCTCCAACTTTGTCCAATCCGGACTCCGGATCAATGATCCTTGCACCAGCTATCAGATAATCGAATGTTGGATCAGATCGTCTATTCAACTTCTTTTTCCCCTCCGGATAAAAGATAGAGGATTGCCATCCTGATTGCCACCCCGTTGGTCACCTGATCCAGGATAACCGAATAGGGACCATCCGCAACCTCCGGGGTTATCTCGATTCCCCGGTTTAGGGGTCCGGGATGCATTATGGTGAAATTCTTGTTTAATCCCTTCAGCCTGTCTTTGGTTATTCCGAAGGTGTTGGTGTATTCCCGGAGCGAGGGGAGAAGTCCTGATTTCTGGCGTTCCAGTTGGATTCTCAAGACCATAACCACGTCCCTTCCCTCCAGAGCCTGATCCAGTTTGGAATAGGCTTTTACTCCCATCCTCTCGATCTCATAGGGCATTAGGGTAGTGGGACCGCAAACGCATACCTCTGCGCCCATGGTGGTAAGACCCCAGATGTTCGACCGTGCCACCCTGGAATGGAGGATGTCCCCCACGATGGTAACTTTCAGTCCCTTTAGTTTTTTGTATTTTTCCCTCAGGGTAAAGATATCCAGAAGTGCCTGGGTGGGATGTTCGTGGG
>LJUW01000063.1 GCA_001304315.1 candidate division Zixibacteria bacterium SM23_73_2
ATCGGAATCGAGCTTTCCACTTTGATGGGACATAAGGATAGCCACGTCATCTCCAGTGGAGCTTATGTAGAAATCCTTGATCAAGCCCTTGCCCAGCCCCTCGGTTTTGACATGTTCCCAAACAGCTTCTTTCAATTTCTGGCTGGGTTTGATATGCCCCCCGATACTCCCAATATCCGCCTTGATAATGCTTAAGGTGATTTTCATAAATCCTCCTTTGAAATTGAAATATTAACTACTTGTGAAATTCTGTCTGAATGTTATGCAACAATTAAGAATATGTTGTGGAATCCCCCATCTTATTTTATCGGTTATAAACGGAAAAGGTGAAAGGGCTGTGCAAAAAATTGAAAATTCAATCTTTAATTAATCTTCAACCTAAAGATAGTAATTTTCTTGTTTATAAGATTAGATGCTATTCTGGGAATCTATGTACTTTTTTATAAATTTCACAAAAAAATAGTAAAGGTACAAGGTATCCACCTTTTTATATTAGATACAGGTAGGTCGGATCTCCAAATCTGACTACAGGAAAGTCGATTTTAGAAAATCGATCCAAAGGATCAATCCTTCGGATCGACCTACTATGATATTTTGCTTACCACGCCAGGTCAGCCTACTCCTGGCCAGGGGGTGACCTGGTGGGCACAAGCTGTTTTTCGTTAGTGCAGGAATTGGAATTCCTGCACTTTTTAAAACAGGTGGGGGAAATAGATTTCCCCCACCAACTAATAAGTTTTTTTGTTCAAATTTTGAACAGTAATAGAGTCGATTTTAGAAAATCGACCTACTGAAATAATTATTTTTACATTGACATCTCCGTTATAACCCTTATAATAAAATCAAGAAATAATCTTTTCTTGAATCCTTGGCAGGACTTCTTCGTAAAGAGAGTTGAAAAGGAAATAAAAATTAAGGAGCATTTATGGCTAAAAAACTTTACCGCTCGAAAACAAATTCGATGATCGCCGGGGTTTGCGGTGGATTAGCCGAGTATTTCGACATCGACCCGACCATAGTTCGGCTGGTTGCGGTGCTTTTGATACTGGCTCAGGGAGTCGGAGCAATAGGCTACATCATAGCCTGGATAATAGTTCCCCAGAGAAAAGAGGGTGAGGAAGCAGAAGCAGCCGAGGTGAAG
Organism: candidate division Zixibacteria bacterium SM23_73_2; assembly: GCA_001304315.1. Taxonomy (GTDB): domain Bacteria; phylum Zixibacteria; class MSB-5A5; order MSB-5A5; family SM23-73-2; genus SM23-73-2. The sequence continues at coordinate 1,142 of LJUW01000063.1, forward strand.
GTTGAGGGAACTACCCCCTCTCAAACTGACACCCGACTTCTCCCCGGTCTTATATTGATCGTGGTGGGAATCGTCTTCCTTCTGAACAACTTTGTGGCCTGGTTTTCCTTCGGCATATTGTGGCCCCTGGTCCTGGTAGTTCTGGGAATTTATATCCTGATAAGGTAAAAGGAGCTTTTTATGAATATATCCAGGGTCAGGAACGGAGTCCTTTTTATCTCAATTGGAGCAGTTTTACTTTTGAATAACCTGGACTACGTCAGCTGGTCGGTGTGGGTGAAGATACTCTCCTTATGGCCGGTTCTTTTGATTGCAATCGGAATCGAGCTGATTTTCAAGAAGACCCTTCTTTCTTTTCTTACCATCCTCTCGCCCATTTTAATATTTTTAGCGATCTTAGGTCCGGTCTGGACAGACTATACCGAGTGGAGGGTGGATTATCAGGTTGAAGGATACAAATGGACTGAGCCTCTGGATCAGAAGATAAAAAAAGCTTACCTGAGAATAGACTTAAAAGCTGGAGATTTGAATGTTTCCTCGGATTCAGTTAACCTGATAAATGCTGATCTGGATTACTGGAGCCAGAAGCCTTATACCAGCTACAGGTATTCTGAGGAGGACAACCTGGCTCTTTTGAGGATCAAGGAGTCAAGAAGGGACTGGAAAGACTGGGTTTGGAAAGGATGGAGAAAAAAAAGATGGGGAATAAATCTTTCCAACCAGGTTCCATTCGATCTCAAATTATACTCCAAGGCTTCCAATGCCTATCTTTATCTCTCCGACATTTTAGTGGACGACCTTTTTCTGGATTTGAAAGTTACCGATTTGAAGCTCAAATTGGGCAAGCAGGATTACATAAAAGTCAAAATAGAATCGGATGCTTCCAAGATAAGGATTCAGATACCATCTGAGAGCGGGATAAAAATCAACTCGGATGCTAAACTTTCATCCACCCAATTCTCCGGAGATATCTCCATCTATTCCGAGGGTGACAGGTACGAGTCCTTAAATTACCAGAGCTCGCCTTACAGGATAGATTTGCAGCTGGATGGTGCAGTTTCCAAGCTTGTGGTGGAGACCTACTGAGGATTCTGTTTTCACTTAAAGAGTTTAAATCATAAATCGGGGTTTAGTTCTATCTTTTCTGCAAAAACAGTTGCATAGGATAAAAATTAGAATTATATTGTTTTGGAGGAAGTCACGAGCAAGACTCGTGACCTATCTTCTGGAGTGAATATTTAATAGATAGCGCTCCAGTCTTGCTGGGGCATCTTTCAGGAGGGTTAAAATGGAATACAAGCCGATTAAAGCTCCCATAGGGGATAAGATATCCTGCAAATCCTGGCATCAGGAGGCAGCCTTGAGAATGCTTCAAAATAACCTGGATGAAGAGGTGGGGGAAGATCCGAAAGAATTGATAGTTTATGGAGGAACGGGCAAGGCTGCAAGGAACTGGAAATGTTATCATGCTATTGTGGAAAGCCTGAAAGGATTGGAAAACGATGAGACCCTTTTGGTTCAGTCGGGAAAGCCGGTTGGCATTTTCAAAACCTACGAGCACGCTCCCCGGGTTTTGATCTCCAACTCGATGATGGTCCCTGCCTGGGCTAACTGGGAGAAGTTCAGGGAGCTGGAGAGGTTGGGGCTTATCATGTACGGTCAGATGACCGCTGGAAGCTGGATCTATATCGGAACCCAGGGGATACTTCAGGGAACCTACGAGACTCTGGCATCGGTTGCCAAAAAACATTTCGGAGGAGACCTTTCCGGAAGGTTCGTCCTGACCGGAGGAATGGGGGGAATGGGAGGTGCTCAGCCCCTGGCTGTCACCATGAACGGTGGAGCGATTTTGGATGTGGAGGTGGACAGGAAAAAAATAGAGAGAAGGATTAAAACAGGCTATTGCGACCAGATGACCGAAAGTTTGGATGAGGCTTTGGGTTGGGTTTTAAAAGCAAAACAGAAGAAAAAAGCAGTTTCGATTGGTCTTTTGGGAAACTGTGCCCAGACCCATCCGGAGATTTTGAAAAGAGGGATAATCCCGGATGTGGTCACAGACCAGACCTCAGCTCACGATGAGCTTAACGGTTATGTTCCGGCTGGGATTTCTCTGGATGAGGCTTTGAGATTGAGAAAAGATAATCCAGAAGAATACATCAAAAGGTCAATGGAGTCGATTGCAATTCATGTCCAAGCAATGCTGGGCTTTTTAAAAGCCGGAGCAGTGGTATTCGATTATGGCAACAACATCAGGGGTCAGGCACAAAAAGCCGGGATATCGAATGCTTTTGATTTTCCCGGATTCGTTCCCGCATACATAAGACCTCTTTTCTGTGAGGGAAAAGGACCTTTCAGATGGGCAGCTTTATCCGGCGATCCTGAGGATATTTACCTCACCGACAAGGTGGTCAGAAAGGAGTTCAAGGAGGATGAACCTCTGGTCAGGTGGATAAAACTGGCTGGCAAGAAGGTGAAATTCCAGGGATTGCCCTCAAGGATCTGCTGGCTTGGTTATGGTGAGAGGGCTCATTTCGGCGAGATAATCAACCGGATGGTTAAAAGGAAAAAGATAAAAGCTCCCATCGTTATCGGAAGGGATCATCTGGACTGTGGTTCAGTTGCCTCTCCTTACCGGGAGACCGAGGGTATGAGGGATGGCTCCGACGTTATCGCTGACTGGCCCATCTTAAACGGTCTTTTAAACGCAGTTTCAGGAGCATCCTGGGTCTCGGTTCATCATGGTGGCGGAGTGGGGATAGGCAACTCCATCCATGCTGGAATGGTTATCGTTGCTGACGGCTCCAAGGAGATGAAAAAGAGATTGGAGAGGGTTTTGACCAATGATCCGGGAATTGGTGTAGCAAGGCATGCAGATGCTGGATACGATAAAGCTATAAAGGTTGCTCAGGAGAAAGGGATAAAGATACCGATGCTGAAGAGTGAGTTTAAAGTGAAAGACAAGCCAGTTCCAATTCTGAAATCGTCTGAAGAGAGCTAATTCCATTTACAAATAAATGAAAATATTTTTTGATTAAAAAAGTTATTTTGTGCTGTCGGGAGTTACCTCCCGACGGTATAAGCGTCAGGAGGAAACTCCTGACACCACCAAAGAGAAAACTTTTGTTCAAATGTAAATGAAAGCCTCTTTACTCATAAAAAACGTTAGGCAACTTCTGACTCTTTCATCAAACATAAAAGGTCCCCGGATTGGAAAGCAGATGGAGGATTTGGGGATCATCGAAAATGGTGCAGTAGCGGTGAAAGGGGAAAAGATAATTGCTGTTGGAAAAACAGAGGAAGTTTTAGCAAAAATCAAAATTGATAAGAATTCTAAAGTTATTAATGCTAAGGGAAAAGTTTTATCACCCGGTTTCGTTGATCCACATACCCACCCCGTTTTTGCCAGAACAAGGGAGGAGGAGTTCGAATTAAGAATCAGGGGTAAAAGCTACAAGGAAATTGCCCAAGCTGGAGGGGGAATCAAATCTTCGGTAAGAGAGTTGAGAAAGAGAACCGAAGAAGAGTTGATTGAATTGACATTACCAAGGCTGGATAACTTTCTATCCTACGGAACGACCACTATTGAAGCCAAATCCGGTTATGGTCTATCTTTGGAGGATGAGATAAAAACCTTAAAGGTTATAAAGAGATTAAATAAACTCCACCCCATTGATCTGATTCCCACTTTCTTGGGAGCGCACGAGGTTCCGGATGAGTATCGGGATAAAAAGTATAAATACATAGATTTAATTGTTAACAAAATGATCCCGGAGGTAGTCAGAAGGAAATTAGCGGTCTTCTGCGATGTTTTCTGCGAGGAGGGGGTTTTCGATTTAAAGGAATCCGAGAAAATATTAAAAGCAGCGAAAAAATTCGGGTTGAAACCGAGGATCCATGCCGAACAGCTATCGTCATTCGGCGGTGCTGAGTTAGCCGGAAAGGTCAAAGCCATCTCAGCCGATCATCTTGAACAGGTATCGGATAGAGGAATTGAGGCAATGAAAAAATCTAAAGTTATTGCCATACTTTTACCCGGAGCCACCTTCGGATTGGGATTGAAAAAATATGCACCTGCCAGGAAAATGATAGAGTCAGGTTTGCCCCTTGCACTGGCAACCGATTTCAACCCCGGCTCTTCCATGACCGAATCGATGCCCATGATACTCTCCTTAGCCTGTGTGATGATGAGGATGACCCCGGCTGAGGCTATTTGCGCCTCCACCATAAACTCAGCCTATGCCGTAGACAGGGGAAAGGATTCAGGAAGCCTGGAGGTTGGGAAAAAAGCTGATATAATATTGTGGGATGTAAGAAATTATAAAGAAATCCCCTATCATTATGGGATGAATCTGGTCTGTAAAGTGATAAAAGATGGTAAGGTAGTGAGATGATAAAAAAAGAATATCTTTTGATATTTTTAATTTTCATAAGCTGTGGATATTATTCCTTTACCGGAGAGTCTTTGCCCGGAATCAAAACCGTAGCCATACCCATGTTTGAAAACCAGACCTTGGAATACGGAATTGCTGAGAGCCTGACCGATTCCTTGGTGAGCGTTTTTGTATCGGATAATACCCTTAAGGTCGTTGATGAGAAGGTGGCCGATTCTATCCTTCGTGGTAGTATAAAAGAATACCAGAGAATTGCCCACACCTATGACCAGGACGAGGAGGTGAAGGAATACAAGGTAAGGATTTTCGTGGACGTGACCTTTGAGGCTAAAAAGAAAAAAGAGACCATCTGGGAAAAAAAAGATATGGAGGGTTGGGGAGTGTATTCGGCGATTCCGTTGACAACCTCTGCTGGATTGGACTCGGTTGAAACCGAGGATTCAGGAAAGGCAAGAGCAGTAAAGAAACTGGCAGATGATATATTGAACAATATCGTGAAGGGCTGGTAAGAGCTTATCTAAATAGAGGATATACAATTTATCGGATTCTCTTTTTGAATCGAGATCGATTTGAGCGTCGCATTCGATTATACCAGGGAAATAAATCGGTTGACAGATAAAGAAATAATCGGTATTTTGCGTAAATAGAAAGAGGAAAAGATGGCAAAGAAAAGCATTCTTTTTACTGTTTTTTTATCAGTTTTTTTAACCGCATATTCACAAGCTGATGACTCCAGGGTTGGAACCACTGCCTATAATTTCTTGAAAATAGGTGTGGGTGCCAGATCACAGGCTATGGGAAGTGCCTTCGTGGGGTTGGCTGACGATGAGACCGCATTGTTTTTCAATCCTTCCGGTATCGTGCAGAACGATAAAAGAAGCTTTTCCATCTCCTACAACAACTATCTCACTGATATACAATCCGGATTTTTAGGTTACATTCATCCCTACAGCGAGAAAATCAATTTCGGAGCATATATAAGTTACTTCAATTACGGCTCCTTTGACGAAGTCGATAAAGAGGGAAACAATTTGGGCACCTTCGGAGCAGGGGATTTGTCCCTGGGATTAGCTTATGCTCAGAGATTCGGGGAATATTTAAATCTGGGTACCTGCTTTAAGGTGGTTTACGGAACCATCAAGGATTACTCCTCGGACGCAATAGCTGTGGATCTGGGAGGATTATTTAAATTAAAAGACAACCGAACCAGGATGGGTTTTTCCTTGAGAAACTTAGGGATTCAGCTCAAGGGGTACACCGAGTCTCACACCGATCCCCTTCCCACCATTTTTGAGGTGGGTTTCTCACACAGCTTAAGGGGCCTGCCTTTGCTTTTCACCGTTGACACGGCCAAGCCCTTTGATAACGACATCTTCTTCGATCTGGGAGGCGAGCTTTACGCTCTAAAGCCGCTTATTCTCAGGGCAGGTTGGAGCTCCTTTGGAGATAATTTCAAAACCGACTCGGATGGGGATAATTGGGCCGGGCTGACCCTGGGATTCGGTGTTTTGTGGAAGGTTTACAGGTTCGATTATGCTTTTTCCTCCTATGCTGATCTGGGAGGAGTTCATCGGATCTCCGTTTCCGGGACATTATAAAATTTGCATATTAAGGGCTTGAAGTGAATATCTTCGATTTCTTCCAGGAGAGGTTGAAAAGTTTCTCGATCTGGGATGTAAAGCTTTTGCAGTTCTCTGCGATTTTTATGATTTTAGTCATTGCGAAGTTAATCCCGTCGATCCTCCAAATAGAAATCTGGTGGTTTGTCCTATTGTGGATTTTAGTCACCCTGAGACCTGCCTACTTGATCTTCATTAAAAAGTAGCTTCAAAAAATTCAATTAAAATCCCAAATTCATTATTTTGGATTTTTGTTGACATCTTCTTTTATATGGATAATTTAATAAAAAAGATGGTTAGGAACTTTTAAAAGATAGGAGGTAAAGAGAATGAGAAAAACTTATTGGCTTTTTTTGGTTCTGCTTTCCCTTCTGGTTGTGGGATGCGGAACCGGCATACCATCTGGTCACAACGGGGTGAAGTATTTCAGGTTCAAGGGTGGAACTGAGATGGGCAAAATCTATGGTGAAGGTTTTCAATGGCATCTACCCTGGAACACAATTTTTGTTTACCAGACCCAGATGCAGGACCGCAAGGAGGTTCTGCAGGTTCTATCCGCTGACGGAGCCTCGATCGAGCTGGAGACCTCAGTCTGGTATCGACCTATGGTCCAAAGACTTGATAGCCTTCAGATTACCATAGGTCCTGATTATTATGAGGTAGCTATAGGTCCAGCCCTAAGAGGTGAAGCCAGAAGCATTGTGGGAAGATACAAACCGGATGAGATCTACTCAACCAAGAGGGAGATAATTTCCCAGGAAATACGTGAATCGATGATGAAGCTGATGAAAGAGAAGTTTATCGAAATTCAGAATGTTATTATCCGGGATGTGAAACTTCCGCTGAAAATAACCGAGGCGATCAATTTGAAATTAGCCGCTGATCAGGAACAGCAGAGAATGCAGTTCGTGTTACTGAAGGAAACGCAGGAGGCGGAAAGAAAAAGGATCGAGGCTAAAGGTATAAGGGATTTTCAGGCAACTGTTACTCAGGGTCTGAATAAAAATCTACTCTTGTGGAAGGGGATTGAGGCCACCGAGAGATTAGCCCAGAGCTCTAATACCAAGATAGTTGTTATTGGCAGCTCCGAATCAGGACTGCCTTTGATCTTAGGGGGAGAAGGCAAGTAAAACTAAAGGAGGTTTAAGATGCCGGAGGAAGAGGTTGGAAAGATTTCCGATTACTTCGCCAAGATCGGCGTTGCCGCGATCGAGTTAACCGGGACTCTATCCGTTGGCGATACCATTCACATCAAAGGTCATACCACCGATTTCACCCAGAATGTGGATTCGATACAGATCGAGCACCAGCAAGTTGAAAAGGCCAATCCCGGCGATTCAATCGGAATCAAAGTAAAGGACCGGGTAAGGGATAACGATATCGTTTACAAGGTGACCGAGGAGTAAAAGCTTTAGAATTATTGATTTTAACTTTTGTTTACACTCCAATGTTATCTAAGTGCCTGACGAGTCACCCGACTCGAGAGGGTTCGTCCGCCAGGTCAGCCTGCCCCAGGTCGGGCAGGCCGGTCAGGGAAACCTGGGGAGCACAAGACCGAAATTGTTAAAAAAGGCTAAAGATGATTAATTTGGATGACCTTTCCCGCAAACAGCTTGTCGGGATGCTGGATGATTTTGCCAAAAACTGGCTGGCTCACGATGGCTTGTGGTTTCAGGCGGTGGAGAAAAGATACGGGATGGATGTCGCCATCCAGTGCGACAGAGCTGCCTGGGAACACTTTACCGTTATCGAGGCGAAAAGGATAATGAAACGCCATAACATACCCCAGGGAAGCGGGCTTTCCGGATTGAAAAAAGCTCTGGGATACCGGCTTTACAGCAGATTGAACAAGCAGGAGATAATCGAGGAGAAAGAGAGAAGTTTTGTCTTCAGAATGAACGACTGCCGGGTTCAATCCGCACGCAAGAGAAGGGGACTTCTCGACTTTCCCTGCAAGCCAGTGGGAATAGTCGAATACAGTGAATTTGCTCGGGCGATCGATCCCAGGATCCGCACCACCTGCCTTAACTGCCCCCCGGATGAGCACCCGGATGAATTTTACTGCGCCTGGTTGTTTGAGATTTAACAAGCGAATTCAAAGCAAAGATTACCTCACCCCTTGCCCCTCTCCACTTGTGGAGAGGGGAAACAGGGGTGAGGATAAAAAGATAGGCGCAACCTTCCCGGAAGGGGCAGGTTGCGTTTTTCTTTAAGGGCACCCTGGTTTTGGTCCTCCCTTTAAATGATAATTAGCTAAATAGATCGCATCCGCTAACTCAAATTTACCGTCGCAGTTGACATCCCCTGAACCCAGAGGACAGGGTGCTGTTCCTGATTTCAAAAGATAGTTGGCTAAATAGATGACATCGGATAGATCGATTTTGCCGTTATCCTGCATATCCCCCATGGCATAGAGATATTCGAAAGCTCCGATATCGATTCTTCTTCCTGCACTATCTGGAAAATCATACCAGGGATCTCCTGCATCGATGCAGGCTGAGCTGCAAAGAAGAGCATAATTTATGGTATCGGAGACAATAGGATCTCTTATTATGTTGTAAAAACTATCGCATGGGATTCCATTGAAATTAGTGCCCCAGGTGGTATCACCGATTCCTATAACATCGATAAAATTCTCTCCATTGCCCCACACATCGTTGAAGAACACAGAAGGCAGAGCATTCCACTCACAAACTATCCCCGATTCATCGTTTTTGGCAATGATGTTATTTTTTATATCCGGGTTTGATTCTCCAAAACAATAGATCCCAGTCATCAGAGCATGATCTGGATCAGAATAATTATAGGCAATAGTATTATTTGTGATCTTTGGTGAGGAGTTGTTTATGCAGTAAATCCCTGCTCCCCAGGTAGGTGCCTCGACCCAGTAGGAGAAATTATCATATATGATATTTCCAATGATTTCCGGTGAACTCGAATTGCAGTGGATCACTCCTCCATCATCGAGTATCGTGTTTGACCTTAAGATGTTATGTTTTATGGTGGGTGAGGAGTTTTTACACCAAACTCCCGGTCCCGCACCGCTCCCCGCTCTTCCATTCTGAATGGTAAATCCCTGAATTATGGAATTTGAATCCTCCCCGGTTGTACAGGAAACCACCATACCAGATCCTCCTGCGTCTATGATAGTCGATTTTATGGAATATGGATCGAGGTCAAAAATAAAACCACTTGCTACACATATGTGCTTGCCTTTAAAAGTAATATTCTCGTAATAAGTTCCAGATACCGCCAGGATAGTATCCCCCTCAATTGCCTCATCGATTCCTTTCTGGATCGTTCTGAATGGGTTGTCTTGAGTTCCATTGCCGGTTGAATCATCGCCGGTTATGGAAACATGCAGTATTCCCGGTAGAAGATGGCAGCCCATCCCAAAGGCTCCCATATCCACACCTCCCTGTCCGGCTCCAACACAGGGAGAGATCAAGTTTAGATAAAAGTTTTCAGCTTCTGAATCGCAGAAAAGAGGATCTGCGGATATGCAACCTTGGCTTGGGTTTACCCCCTCATAATTGGAGGGATTGTTGTTCCAGACGTCGTTGTATCCGATCAGGGGAGTGGTTGATTCCTCGAGATATATTCCCGCACCGGAATCAGAATCTACTACGATGTTGTTAAGCACGGTGGAAGAGCCGGTATAGTATATACAGATCCCTCCTCCATATGCTGCACCGTTTTTTACGATGGTATTGTTGATCACCTTATTGTTATACCCCTCCTGTCCTGCTACCAGGACTCCTCCCCCGTGACTGGAAGTGCTGTTTTTGAGGATGAGGTTGTTTTCAATTTTGGTACCTTTACAATGTAACAGGTGGATACCAGCGCCATTTGCAGCTTGGTTTAATGCAATCAGATTATTTCTGATCAATGCGTCACAGTTTCCTAGAAAAATTCCTCCTCCGCAAAACAGGGCCTGGTTACTCAGGATAACATTTTCTTCCAGAACAGGATGACCCGAATGACAGAAAATACCAGCCCCGTGCCCAAGGGATCTGGTCTTATTTTCCCGGATGATGTTGTTTTTTATCCTGGGCGAGGAATTTTGGCATTTAATCCCCCCACCCTGAAAAACATTGTGGGCGCCAGTGACGGTGAAACCGTCCAGAATCGAGGAGGTATCCTCACCCGAGGTAAATATTACTATGCTGAGACCATCCTGCGCCTTAGTTATGGTAGTGCTCTCTGGCCCAGCCTGGCTTTTGACCAGTATCGCCTTACCTATAAAGTTTATGTGCTCGTAATAGGTTCCCGGAGCTACCAGAACGGTATCCCCATTTACTGCCCCATTTATCCCCGCCTGAATGGTGGATGAATCAGCCGGAACGTAGACGATATTTGCTTTAACGGTAAATGGAACCAGAAATAAAAGGGAAAAAAGTAAAAGCATTTTTAGTTTGACCATAATAATCTCCTTTTTAGAGATTTAAGTTCTGTCTATATACAAATTACTATTTTCACTGAGTTTCACTATTAATTTACATTAAAGAAGCGATTTTGTCAACCAGTTTTTTTGTCTAAAACTGTTGACATTTTTCTTTTTTTGGGTAAATTGGGGAAAATAGTAAGATAAGAAGGGTTTAATCAAAAGGATTATATGCTCGCCAAGGTTTTATCCTCAGCTGTTTTGGGAATCGATGCTTATGTGGTTGAAGTCGAAACCGACCTTTTCCCCCAGCTTCCCTCCTTTGCCATAGTGGGTCTTCCTGATAATGCGGTGAAGGAGAGCAAGGAGAGGGTTCAGTCCGCCATCAAAAACTCAGGATTTTATTTCCCTTCTAAAAAAGTAACCATAAATTTGGCTCCTGCGGATATAAGAAAGGAGGGCTCCTCCTTTGACCTTCCCATCGCAGTGGGAATATTGGCTGCCACCGGTCAGCTGAAAAGGCAGGAATATGATGAATATATAATGTTGGGAGAGCTATCCCTGGATGGCAGCTTAAGACCCGTTCACGGCTCTCTGCCCATGGCGCTTTCTGCTCAGAAAAGCAAGAAAAAAGGGATGATCTTACCCAAAAAGAATGCCAAAGAGGCTGCCATGGCAGAGGATCTTAATATCTATCCGGTTGATTCTTTATCTAAAGCAGTTGAGTTTTTAGAGGATAGTGATACCGTCAAACCTTTTAAGATCGATATCGCAGACGTTTTTGAGAAAGCTCTGGAGTATCAGGTTGATTTCTCCGATGTCAAAGGTCAACAGCATGCCAAACGCTCCCTGGAGGTAGCAGCAGCGGGTGGTCACAATATTATTTTAATAGGTCCTCCGGGCTCAGGCAAAACCATGCTGGCGCGAAGGATGCCCACAATTCTTCCCAATCTGACCCTGGAGGAGGCTCTGGAGACCACCAAGATTCACTCGGTAGCTGGGGTCTTGCCCTCTGATGCTGCTTTGATCGCCACCCGACCATTTAGATCACCTCATCATA
>LJUW01000064.1 GCA_001304315.1 candidate division Zixibacteria bacterium SM23_73_2
GGAAATCGGGTGGGAAATTCCCAATCTGGGACTGAAATTAACGTTATCGTCAACTGCTGCACCCAGGCTATCAGTGCTTCTACCGGAAACACTATCAGGATGGTTATAGGGTCCAGGGTTCATCTCGTCTCTCCAGGCCCTGGCATCCTTGCTCAGATAGTCCACTCTCCCTCCAATATTAATGATAAGTCCAGAGAACTCGATCTTGTCCTGAACGTAGAGGGCCCCGCCCAGAGGTTCGTATTCATAAATGTCTATGAATGGCTGAGCATCCCAGGGAAGGCTATTATAGTGCCTGTTTATGGTATAGGAGTTGACCTCAAATCCGGCTTTGATCTGATTATTAAAATCAACCTGGCTGGTGAGATCGAACTTTCCGGTGATTACCCGGTTTCCCCTGAATTGGTAATTCCTGGTATCATAGTGCGACCAGAATAGGTTGTCCACAGCCAGAGGGTAGTTCTGTTCCTGCCTTCTCTCCCGGTATCTTTTCCACTCCTGGGGATCCGGTGTTGGTACGCAGAATTTGTAATCATCCCACCAGTCGCCATCCCAGACCTCACCCTGATGAGCGGTTATAAAGCTATCAGCATAAGCAGCTGCCAGAGCACTATCTTCTGCCGTAGCATCGGGATGTGCCCTGTAACCCTCATCCCAGGCGGTGCGATCCAAAAAGTTTTCATCCAGACGTCTGCCTATGGCATAGTCGTTCTTGAAGTAACCGATCTTCAGATCATAGAAGGTGCTTTTTGAAAGCATATGGGTCATGGCCCCGTAGACCTGCCCGGCTATCTCCCGGGTTGCGTCAAAACCTTCCAGGTTGTAAAGCCAGCTATGATCGTACCTCTCGTACTGCCTGCGGTTAAAAAAGCCCCCAGCGCGCAGGGTGACCGAGGGGCTGAGCTTGTAAGTCAACTTACCCTGGGTGCGGTAGGTCTGCTGCTGGTGGTGGGGGAGCTTGTGAAGCCTTGGTGCCCAGTCGTCAGTCAGGTATAGATTTCCGCTCAAATAAAAGCTCATCTTATCCTGTGTGCCGGGCACTGGACCGGCAAGGCTCAAGAAATGCTCGTTGGTTCCAAGATCGTAATCCTCTCCCAAAATAGCATCAGTGGCATACTGGTACTTTCCGGAGAGCTTTGCTCCACCCTCCTGGGTGACATAATTGACGATACCTGACAATGCGTTTCCATATTCCGCGTTGAATCCGCTGGTGATCAGCTGCACCTCGGAGATGGTGAAGTGATTCAAATTGGTGGCTTGGCCTGAGAGGATAGGATCAGTAATGGATAGCCCGTCCACCATATAAACCACCTCCTGAGGACGACCTCCTCTCAAGGTAATTCCCGGGTTAGCGGTATCGGTTACCCTGTTGCCTTCATTTCCTATCACCGTTCCCTGGGTTCCCTGATTGATCGGTCCCGCGATGGGGTCGAAGACCACTCCCGGAGTGCGGTAAATAATTCCATCGGTATTAATCACCGGCCGGTGAATGATCTCGGTGGTGGTGATTATATGAGCGGTGGAAGTCAAATCCGCCTCGAATATCGGTCTCTCCGCGGTCACGGTAACACCTGCTACCTCGACCGCTTCGGAGGCTAACTGGATATCCATGGTGGTGGTCAGGTCTATTGATACTCCAACATTTTCAATCTCGGTTGGAGCGTAACCGATGAGCGTAACTTTAAGCTGGTAGCTTCCCGGAGGCACATTCAGAATGAAATACTCCCCTTTTATATTGGTTGCAGCTCCCATGGTGGTTCCGGTGATCATCACGCTAACTCCAGGAAGCGGTTCACCGGTTTCCCTGTCTTTTATAATTCCTGCAATCTTTCCGGTAGTTCCCGCGTGGATCAGTGGCACAATCAGAAAGGAGAGTGCAATGCTCAAGGATATGAGCTTAAAGCATAGTTTTTTTGACACTTTCGATCCCTCCTTTAAGGAATAGGATTAATTGTTGACGTTAATATCTAACAATTGAAAACTATAGGCCCACCTCCTTTTTAAGGTGTTCGTTTGAAAAACTCTTGTTTTACTTGTAGCAAAATCCATAGCCATCCCCCGGGCCTGGAATATATCCTTATTCCAGGTATTACAGATATTATATCGGGTATCTTTTCACATACTTTAAAGTTTCAGACTGCCGGCTGCAAGTCTGGTGAAAAACCCGTTTATCTGTATAACCTGCTTATATTTTAAGGTGAAGAATAAAAGTGTCAAGTAAAATTTTCAAATTCTTTGTTCTGGAGAGAAAAAATTTATATCACAAGACAACCGAAAGCTATCAAATAGCGGGTTGGGGCTCATTCTCCCTCCATATTCTCTCTTAGATGATCAAGCTAAAATAGCATAAATAAGCGGATTCTTCTATTCGGAGATCTTCGAAAAGATAAACTTTACCCCTCCAAGGGATATTTACTTGAATCCAGGATAACATATCCGGAGGGGCAACTCTAAAACCGAAAGCTCTAATTATTTTACTAATTCTACTTTTCTTTCTCCCTTTTTGCTTCCTCGATTATTTTCTCAGCCAAATCCCTGGGAACCTCCTCATAATGGGAGAAATACTGGTGGTGAACTCCCCTTCCCTGAGTAAGAGATCTCAGAGAAGTGGAATATTTATCCAGTTCAGCCAGGGGAGCCTGCGCTTTGATTATCTGAAAATTACCATGAGGATCCATCCCCGAGATCTTTCCCCGGCGGGAGGAAAGATCGCCCATCACTTCACCCATGAACTCCTCAGGAACCGTTACTTCCACATTGTATATGGGCTCCAGCAGAACCGGCCTGGCCTGGTTTGCCGCGTTTTTGAATCCCATCGATCCCGCAATTTTAAATGCCAAATCCGAGGAGTCAACCTCGTGAAAAGAGCCGTCGTACAAAGTCACCTTCAAATCCACCACCCGGTACCCAGCCAGGATCCCATCTACCATCGCTTCCACAACACCCTTCTCAACCGAGGGAATGTATTTTGAGGGGACCACACCTCCCACTATCTTATTCACAAACTCAAAACCCTCTCCTCTTTTCAAAGGCTCCAGCTTGAGCCACACATCTCCATACTGCCCCCTTCCACCGGATTGGCGCTTGTATTTACCCTGAGATTCTTTTGTGCTGGTAATAGTCTCCCGATAAGGTATCCTGGGCTTTTCTATCTCAACCTCAACTCCGAATCTCTTCTTAAGCTTATCCACCATAACTCCAAGGTGGAGCTCGCCCTGTCCGTGTATTATAGTCTGTTTGATGTCGGGATCAACCTCCATTATGAAAGTGGGGTCCTCCTCGTGCAGCTTGGAGAAACCGGTTGCGATCCTCTCCTCATCTCCCTTGGATTTTGGTCTTATTCCCATCCTTATCACCGGATGCGGGAAATCAACTGAAGGTAAAACCACAGGATCTTTCTCGGAACACAGGGAATCCCCGGTATGGGTATTTTTCAGCTTGACGAAAGCTCCCACATCACCAGCGTTCACCATCCCGATCTCCTTCCTTTCCCTTCCGTTCAAGGAATAGATTTGACCGATTCTCTCAACCACCTTGGTTTTCGGATTGTATACGTCATCCCCCGATTTAATCTTTCCGGAAAAAATCTTGAAATATGAAAGCTCGCCCACGTGCGGCTCGGAAATGGTTTTGAATACAAAAGCGCAAAGAGACGAATTCTCAGAGATTTTAATAATCTTCTCTTTTTCGGAGGATGGGTCCTCCCCTTTTATCTCGCTTCTATCCAGAGGTGCTGGTAAAAGCTCAACTATCTTATCCAGAAGGAGTTGGGTTCCACAATTCTCAGTTGCAGCTCCGCATAAAACTGGGAAAAGCTGGGCTTTTACCACGCCGCTTCTCAACCCATCTTTGATCTCATCCGGCTCAAGCTCTCCTTTATCCAAATATTTCTCCAGAAGCCGATCCTCTGCTTCAGCAGCTGCCTCAATCAATTTATCCCGGTGGCTTCTTGCTTCAGCATCAAGTTCTTGAGGAACCTTATCCTCCTTCATCTTTCCATCTTTCTCGAAATAAAATGCTCTCATCTTTAAAAGGTCCACCACCCCTTTGAAGCTGAGGCCCTCCCCGATAGGAATCTGCAGGGGAACCACATGGATGCCGAAACGCTGCTGGGCTTGTTTCAGAGCCTGATCGAAACTCGCATGTTCCTTATCAAGTTTATTCACGAACAATATCCGGGAAAGATTATACCGATCCGCAATATCCCAGACCTGCTCTGTTCCCACCTCCACTCCGGACAAGGCTGACAGCAAAACTATCGCCCCTTCACAAACTCTCAACCCACCATATACCTCTCCGTTGAAGTCCGCGTATCCAGGTATGTCCAAAAGGTTAATCTTATTATTTTTCCATTCGAAATGCAAAAGTGCGGTTTGAATTGAGATCTTTCTATCTATCTCCTCATCGGTATAATCTGAGGTGGTATTCCCATCATCCACTTTCCCCAGTCTGGTGATCTGACCAGCAGTGTAAAGAAGAGCCTCCGTCAAAGAGGTCTTGCCTGCTCCTCCATGGGAAATCAGCCCTACGTTTCTCAGTTGGTCTATTTTATACTCTTTCACAGAATTCCTCCTTTAAGCCAAGGTTCCGTCTTCATTTCTGAAGTATAATAACAAATTAAAAACGGATGTCAACCGATCTTTGATGGAGCTTTTAAATTATTTTAAACAACTCAGGTTAAAAAATACCTTAGGCTTTATCGGGTTAGCTCAAAAGTTTTTTTCTTTATTACGAAGTTTAGAAATTTTTCATTAAAAAAGATTTTCCCCAACTCCGGTAAAAACAAACAAAAAGCTTAAATCGTCAAGTTTCAACCATCTTTGTCGACAATTATATATGAATGAAAATCCTTTATTGGAATATGGGGATTTTTAAAGGGATAATTTTTCTATTGACAAAGAAAAGATAAAAAATTATGTAAAAGGAGGGTGTTATGCCCGAGATTGTTGTCAAATTCGAGGATAAGGTGATAGAGAAACTGGTAACCGAGAAAAAAAGAATCTCAATCGGAAGGACTCCGGATAACGATATTGTTCTGGATAATCGAGCGGTTTCCCGAAAACATGCTTTGATTGAATTCGGTCCCCAGGGTACAGTTATAATGGACAACGAAAGTTTGAACGGTACCTTCGTAAACAACAGGAAAATCACCGAGGAGATTTTAAAGGATTCCGATCAGATCACCATCGGTAAATTCAACCTGCTCTTTCACCAAGAAACTCCCAAGCAGACCAAGTTAAGCGACCTGGATGGGACCATGGTATTGAGGACTAAAAAACAGAAGGAACTTCTGGAGAAGGACAAAAAGGAAAAGCAGATAGTTGAAAAGGTCGGCTGCTCGGTACTTTTGGGTGAAGATAAAGCCGAGCAGAAAGAATATCCTCTGGATAAAGAAGTGATCACTTTAGGGAAATCCGGATACAACCACATCAGGGTAAAAGGATTTTTCACCTCCAGGCTTCAAGCTAAACTAACCAAGGAATCCCAGGGATGGCTTTTGGTCAATTTGGGGAAAAATGGGAAAACCAAGGTAAACGGCGAAAAGGTTGAAAAATACCGACTTAAAAATGACGATCTGATTCAAGTAGGAAGCACCGTCTTCCGATTCGTGGAAGGAAAAAAATAAATGCTGGTTGGCTTTTTCTCTGACGTTCACTCGAATTTAGAGGCGTTAGAGGCAGTTTTAGAGGATTTCAAAAAAGAGAAGCTGGATAAATTTTATTTTCTGGGAGATGCGGTTGGTTATGGCCCTAATCCCAACGAGTGCGTGGAGCTCATCCAAAAGGTAGCGGGAAAACACCTTATGGGCAATCACGATTACGCTGCATTGGACATGATGGGAACCAACTGGTTCAATCAATATGCTAAGGAAGCAATCGAGTGGACAAAAAAGAATCTTTCGGAGAAAAACCATCAGACCATATCCACCTATTTAATGGATTACAGATTTGATAACTTTCATTTAGTTCACTCCACTCCCAAAGAACCGGAGAACTGGGATTATATCTTCAGCCTGGACGAAGCCGAGGAGAACTTCTCCTTTTTCAATCGTCAGGTCTGTTTAATCGGTCACTCCCACAGGCCTTTTATCATAAAGAAATACCAAACCCGACACTGTTTTCTGGTTGATGAAAATGAAGTTAAACTGGAGGAGCAACACCGATACCTGATAAATATCGGATCGGTAGGTCAGCCCCGGGATGGAGATAATCGCTCCTGCTACCTTTTCTATGACGATCAAAAAAAGATCTTGAGGTTGAAAAGGGTCCCTTACGATATGAAGAAAACCCAGAAAAAAATGAAAAAAGCAAAACTTCCTCAATTTTTAATCGACAGATTAGTGCTGGGAAGATGAAATACAATAATTTCATAGAACTGTTAAGGAAAAAATCTTCGGGCTTTTTGTTATATATCCTGATCACCATCCTGGTGCTGGTGATATTTTTTGAATCACCTGGCTGGTTGGAAAGGATAGATTTAAAACTTTCTGATCTGATGTACCGCTTCAGAGGGAATAACCCTCCGGGTGATCAAATAGTAATAGTAACCATAGATGACAAAAGCACAGACCGGGTAGGTAAATGGCCCTGGTCAAGGGAAAAAATAGCTGATCTGGTCTACTCCATCAGCCTGGATTCTCCTAAAGTTCTCTTCTTAGACCTCTCCTTCTCTCAGGATGTAAATGAGGATACACTGGGTAATACTGAAATTTTGGCGGACCTGATCAGGGAAGTGGGAAATGTTATTCTTCCCATACATTTCAACATTTCAGATATCGGGATAACCGGGACTGAAGTCCCACAATCCATTACCCTATCCGCGATTTTAAAGGGAAAAAATCCCCTAAAAATCCAAGCAAAAGAAATCTATTTCCCAGCCCTGCCCTTAATTGATGGTGCAGCTGATTTTGGACATGTCAATCTCACCTACGATTTCGATAAAACGGTAAGAAAAGAGCCTCTTTTAATCTATTATGATGGGTATCTGTATCCCTCAGCCTCATTTCAAATCGCAAAAAATTACCTTGAGGCTAAACCGGATGACATAAAATTGGGTCCCGGAAAAAAACTGGGATTAAAAGATCTTACCATCCCCTTCGATAAAAACGGCAATATGCTTATAGATTTCTGCGGTCCGGAAAGAACCTTCAAATACTATTCTGCAAAGGATGTTTTAGGGGAAAAAATTCCCCAGGAAAGCTTCCGGAACAGAATCGTTCTGGTGGGTTTAACCACCGTAAACTCCAGGTCTTTTATAAGAACGCCAACCTCCCCCAAGCTGCCCTCGGTGGAAAAAATAGCTAATGCGGTGGAGAATATAATCCACAAAAACTTCGTTGTCCGCTGGAGCTCAGCATTTGACCTGCTTTTGATACTACTGATCGGTGCCTTCTGTGGAGTGATATTTCCCAGCGTCTCCTTAAGTTATAGAATGGTCATATTAACCATCACCTTCTTTGTCTTAATTAACTTAAGCATCATCCTCTTCTTTTCCGCTGGAGTTTTTACCAAGCCAGTTTACCCACTTTTAGAACTTTTATTTTTCAGTTTGGCCGCTCCTTCGGTAAAGCTCAAAGAGTTGGAAAAAAAGAAAAAAACACAGAAATTAGAAGACTTACCACCAGAGAAATCAGAGGAAGCAGAAAAACAGGAAAAGATTGAATCCGAACCCATAAAAAGAGTTGAAGTTGAAGTCGAGGCACAAGCGACCCAGCCTAAAACTTTTATTCCAAGCGAGGTTGAAAAACAAAAGCCAACTGAGAAAACAACCACCACCCAGCTGAACCTGACCCAGTTCGGAAGATACAAGATCATCCAGCCCATAGGTAAAGGAGCCATGGGAATGGTTTACAAAGGAGAAGACCCGGCAATTGATCGACTGGTGGCTTTAAAAACCATAAGGCTCGATTTCGTCTCCACCGCAGAGGAGAAAGAGGAGCTTAAACAGAGGCTTTTAAGAGAAGCGCAGGCAGCAGGGAGACTTTCACATCCCAACATAGTCACCGTTTACGACGTCGGGCAGGAGGGCGATCTGCAATACATAGCCATGGAATACCTGAAGGGCTACCCTCTTACCAGATTGATAAAAAAGAAATCAGAGCTGAACTACAAAATCGCAGCCAGAATAATAATTCAGATTTGTGATGCTTTATCCTACGCTCACCGGATAGGCGTAATACACCGGGATATAAAGCCCTCCAATATAATGATTCTGGATAACTTTGAGGTTAAGGTGATGGATTTTGGTATAGCCAGACTCAAAGCCTCGGAGCTGACCCAAGACGGGGTAGCCCTGGGAACACCTTATTACATCTCGCCGGAACAGCTTCAGGGAAAACCTGCTGATAAAAGGTCGGACATATTCTCCTTAGGGATCGTGCTCTACGAATTTTTGACCCGAAAAAAACCTTTTCAGGGTGAGGAGATAAGCTCTTTGATGTACAATATCATCAACGAAAATCCACCTCCTCCCTCTAGCCAAAACGAGAAAACTCCCTTGATCTTCGATAACCTCTGCGCCAAGGCATTGGCTAAAGATCCCCTCAAGCGTTTCCAGGACGCCTCGGAGATCTCCAATATCCTAAGAGAGTTCGTCTCCTCCTTTATCGTGTCCAGAAGCTTCAGAATATAAAATTCTAAACGATAAGAGAAAAATTTTATCCTCGATGCTTGGGGAATAGGAATTCCCAAAGCTAATTAGCTTTTTTTCGGATTGTCCAACCGACTCTTCTGATTATCATCCCTCTTCCTTTAAGGCTGGATAATGGGGATGAGTGCATATTCATAAAACCCAGCTGGAGCACAGCAATGGTCAAAGATATAAACAAAATCTAAAAGAGCTCGCCTCCTCCCTTGTCGTGACCTGAAGCTTCATAATATAATCTCCTATTTCTGTTGAGGTGATTAGAAAATCCTTATTTCCCGCTGATTTTATATTAAAAAAATTCCTTGACATATAAAAATTATCTTTTATATATTCAGTTTAAATTTCATCTTAGATCCTTTTTGGGTTTTAAAAGTGATGATTAAAAAAGGATATGAGTTGATTTTTCGACTTTAAGAAGCGAAAGGAAAAGGAGGTGAGATTTAAGAATCCAACTGTTAAAGCCATAGATTAAAACCTGTTAGGTTAACTCATATAGAAATAATAAATAGGAGGAAGAAGGTGAAAAAAATCTTTATTGCTGGATGTGGTCTTCTGTTGCTTGCTCTTGTTATCTCCCCAGCTAAAGCCGTTGATTTGGAGGCAAGGTATGTTCCGGGAATCGAGGGAGGCATTTTTTGGCCCGCGGGGACAGATCAGGATTTCGATGCAGGGGACAACCGGGGGTTAAGCTTCAAATACGGACTGACCGATAGAGTATCCATCGGAGCCCTGTCCAAGGTAAATTATGCCTGGGGAACTGAAAAGGACACCTTCGAGTACAAGTACAGAAACATAGTTTTGGAAGCAGTGCTCTATTATTATTTTTACCCTGATAATGAGAGGGTAAGCCCTTTTATCTGCGGAGGGGGAGGAGTATCCTACTGGAAGTATAAGGACAAGGATGGTTTCCAGGTTAACTCGGAAAGATTCGAGGTATGGAACCGGGAAGATTCATCCGTTTTTGGACTTCATGACCAGGAAATAACCATAATGTTCGGGGCAGGATTAGAATACTCTCCGCACGAGAACATAGGAATAACCCTGGGTGCTAGATATCATTATCTCACCAGGCTATTAACTGATCTAACCGGTCCTAAAGATATAGTTGGATCCGATCCCGGCCAACTGGATATTCCCAGAGGCATTCCCGAGCTTTTCTGTGGTGTCTCATATTACTTGGGCAGAGGAAAGGATGAAGACAAGGACGGCATAAAAGACAAATTGGATCAATGCCCGGATACCCCCGAGGGAGCACTGGTGGACGAGTTCGGATGTCCCATGGATCAGGACAGGGATGGGGTCTACGATGGGCTGGACAGCTGCGCCGGAACCCCCGAGGGAGCAATGGTCGATGCTTACGGATGCCCCATCGATTCGGATAAGGATGGGGTGTACGATGGTATCGACAAATGCGATGACACTCCCGAGGGAGTGGAGGTCGATTCCCGGGGCTGCCCGGTTGATACCGATAAGGATGGTGTTCCCGATTATCTGGATCAGGAAAAAGATACTCCCTCCGGAGCTAAGGTGGACGAGAACGGGGTAGGAATAGATTCCGATCTGGACGGTGTGTACGACGGACTGGATAATTGCCCCAATACCCCGATGGGAATCGAGGTGGATAAAGTTGGCTGCCCCCTGGTGAAACCCATCGAGGAAAAAATAGTACTTCATATGATATACCCTCCGGGAGGGATTGCCATCGACGTAATAAAACACAGCACTCTGGATGATTTAGCTGAAAGATTACAGATTTACAAGAACGTGGAGATAGAGGTCCAGGGATACACTGACAGCTACGGTTCACCTCAGGCCAACAAAGTGATCTCCCAGAGAAGGGCTGATCAGGTCAAAAAGTACCTGGTGGCAAAAGGGGTTGAAGAAGAAAGGATTACCGCAAAAGGATATGGTGCTACCAATTTCATAGCAGATAACGATACTGAAGATGGAAGAGAACAAAACAGAAGGATCGAGATAGTTAAAATTAAATAACCTGGTTGCTTAACATAGAACAAAGAGGGCCGCATCTTGCGGCTCTTTTTTTTTATGACTGAAACTTCTTTATGATTGCTTCAAGCTTTCGACCTTGCAATAACTGTCATATATTATTTCATTGCGACCCTGCCACTAGCGGAGGAAGAAATCTCCCAGTAAAAAAGATTTTATCCGCTTTTGTTCTCCATAACCACATATCCCCCAACAGGGCATCCAGCATCGGCAGCAATAACCGGGCATTTCACCATAAATAAAAAGAAAATCTTTTTACCGCCCACCTCGTTTAAGGTCTCGTAGTTTCCCTGCCCCTTTGCAATTACTAAATCCGATTGGTCAAAAACGGATTTAAACTCGAAAGAACAGTCCTCTAAAATCGTCCCGGGAGCATCTGAGCCGTTGGATATAAGATGAGCCACTGAATCTAAACCGCAGGCCAAAGCATCCTTTAGGGTGGCATCGTTTATCACCGGAGAACCTCTTACCCCGTAGTAGATTTGCTTTTCAGGAAACTCCTCGATCAATATCCTGTCGAAAACCGTTTCACCAGCGTTGTCCCCCAAATAGAGAACTTTCGAAGCCTCAATTAATGATCTTTTCAGAGAGCCGGTATGATCGACTGAAAGCCTTTTTCTTAAAGCATCTTTTATCGTTTTTTCAAGGGAGAACTTACGGTTCGAGCCAAAATCGATGACGTTGCCTGCAATGGACAGCTTCACCGCCTTTTTAAATCTGTCCCTGGAGTTTTTTACCTCTTCTTTTAAGGAAGGGTAAAATTTTAAAGCAAGCTGGTTATATTTCTCTTTGACCTTTCTGTAAGGATCGGGATTTTTTAGAATCTTATGAATAAGCCTGTAAACCTCCTTGGCTATATGGGGTGGGGATCTGTCATAGGAGACCTCGCTCGAAAGCAGAAGCACCTCTCTTAAAAGTTTTTTTTGATCATCCGGCTTCAAACCCAGATCCGCAGAGAGCTTAACTGTCTGGCTGATTATACAGGGAATACAATCGGTGTAGAGCTTCAATTCCTCTCCTTTAATTTTTCATAAAAAAGAAACCTTTTTTGTCTTTGGCTTTCTTCCTTTTTATCTTTTTCTCATTTTCCAAGATATTCAGATATTTCAAAAGCTCATTTTTGTGCACCCCCAAAGAGGTTGCCATCTCATCGTCTCTGGTTGGTCTTCTTTTCAAAAGCTCAAGTATTGCTCTCTCCAGATCCTTATGATATGATTTTTTGGTTTTTCTTTTGAAATCGGAGATTATCTCCACCCGGTGACTTTTCTCGAAGATTTTCTTTATCTTTTTGAGTCTATCTAAATCCAAAAGCTTTACCTCAGGCTCGGCAGGGGGTCTTACAACCGTGTTGAGTTGTATTTTGTCTGCTTTTAATTCCTTTATAAACTCGTTCATCTTCTCTATTTCTTCTTGGGAATCATTCACTCCCTTAACCAGCATAATCTCCAGTTGAATTTTCCCTTTGAACTCCTGGGTGAAAGTCTTAAGGCCCGTAAGCACCTTCTTTATAGTCAAGCCCTTAACAGGACGATTTATCTTCTGAAAAACCTCCTCTGATACACAATCCATAGAGGGAA
>LJUW01000065.1 GCA_001304315.1 candidate division Zixibacteria bacterium SM23_73_2
AGCTCAGTATTGTTTTACCTATCTTATCGAGCGTTTGAGACTTCAGAAGATTCTTATTCTTAAGTTCCAAGCTGATTGTTTGCAACAATGGAATTATCTGGTGTTCTTCTTTCTCATACTCCCACGGATTAAACCAAACCGTAACCTCTCCCTCATCGTCTAATTTCCTCTTCATCATCCTCATCAAAGTAGTTTTCCCAGTGCCCCAACCACCAAAAATTCCAATAGTAAACCTTGGCTCTGAACCTCTAATTATATTGATTAAAGCGTCACGATAATTATCAAAACCCAAAACCCCATCATCAACCGGAACATCCAATAAGATTTTTGCAGGTTTGGCTTTTTTATTACCCATTTTTTATTAACCTCCTGTCAATAACAAATTATTTTTAATTTTATTTTTCATCTTTAAAATATGACGAATGATTTATGTCGGATGACGGATTAAATTTTTATCCTTTTTTTAATCGATGAAATAAACGCTCCCAATTGATTCGAAAGATCATAAGCCTGAGATAAAAGAGTATTTAATTTCTCCTTGTTTATATAACCAAGCTCAAAACAAACCTGCAGTTGACTTCTGACTTCACCCAAAGAACCTTTAGCAATATAGAGAAATTGAATAAATTCTTTTTTCGATCCTCTTTCAAACCCTTCAGCAATATTACTCGAAACGGAAATCGCTGCTCTCCGAATCTGATCCACCAAAGCATAATCCTTCCTAAACTTTTCACCTTTTGTAACCTGATAGATCTCCACTGCTAAGTCCTTTGATATTTTCCAGACAGGTAAATCCTCAAAGTTTTTGTACACTGGCATATCTTCGTCCCTGATACGTCATCTCGCATTCTTCATTCGTCATTCCTCATCCGTCATTCTTCAGCTTTTTTCTTCAACTCCTCCAGCTTATTCAAAGCCTCAAGCGGAGTCAGCTTATTAATATCGATCTTCTTCAGCTCCTGGGCAATCTGGTTATCCCTGGCTGAAAAGATACTCAACTGATAGGATTTCTCTTTGGTGAAACCCTCTGGTCTGGGAACGTTTTTGTAGGAAAGCTCCTCCCCTTCTAATTTTAACAGTATCTCCTTTGCCCTCTCTAAAACCTCCCTGGGAACACCAGCCAGTTTGGCAACGTAGATACCAAATGAGTCATCGCATCCTCCAGGAACTATCTTGCGCAGAAATATTATCTCGTCCCCCCATTCCTTAACCTTGATCTGATAGTTTTTAACCCTGGGAAGCAACCTGGCTAACTCGGTTAACTCGTGAAAATGGGTTGCTACTAAAGTCCTGGAGCAAAGCCTGGGATGGCTGTGGATATACTCGGTTGCTGCCCAGGCAATGGAAAGCCCGTCGAAGGTCGAGGTTCCCCTCCCTATCTCATCCAATAAAATAAAGCTTTTGGAGGTTGCGTTGTTCAATATGTTTGCCGTCTCGTTCATCTCCACCAAAAAGGTGCTTTTACCGGTTGCGATATTGTCCAAAGCTCCCACCCGGGTGAATATCCTGTCAACCAGACCTATCTTGGCTTTTTTAGCCGGAACAAAAGATCCCGCCTGAGCTAAAAGGACGATCAAACCAACCTGCCTCAGGTAGGTGGATTTTCCAGCCATGTTGGGTCCGGTTATGATGTGAATCTTCTCCTCCGAGTTCATTGTGGTATCATTGGGAACATACCCTTTTTCGACCAGATGCTCCAAAACCGGATGCCTTCCCTCCTCGATTATCACCTCGTCGCTTGAATCTATCTCCGGTCGCACATAGCGGTAACTTGAAGCCGCTTCCTTAAAACTCAACAAAACGTCCAAAGTGGCTAAATATTCTGATGTCTTCTGAATGTCCTCTATTTTTTTTGAGACCAGAGACCTTATCTCCAGAAAAAGATAATGCTCCAGCTCAAATATTTTTTCTTCCGCGCCTAAGATTATCTCCTCTTTTTTCTTCAGCTCCTCGGTGATAAACCTCTCCGCATTCACCAGGGTCTGCTTCCGGATGTAATCTTCAGGAACTTTTGACAAATGGGTTTTGGTCACCTCTATGTAATACCCGAAAACCCGATTGAAACCCACCTTAAGCGAGGGTATCTTTGTCCTTTGCCTCTCCTCCTTTTGAAGCGAGGCGATCCAGTTCCTGGAGGTTTTTATGCTTTCTTTTAGCCGGTCCAGCTCGCCTTTATATCCTTTTTTTATAATGCCACCCTCAGTTAAAACCGAAGGGGGATCGTCAACCATCGATTTCTCCACCAGGTCTACTATAAAAGAGGTATCTGGTAAATTCTCTTTTATACAATTCAAAAGAGAAGAGTTAAATCCTTTTAAAACCTCTTTAATCTCTGGAACGTTTCTCAATGACATAGCCAGTGCTACTAAATCCTTGGGATTGGCTTTGCCATACCCTAACTTTCCCGCAAGCCTCTCTGTGTCCTGTATTCTGTCCAAGATCTTTGCCAGATCAACTGTTTTATCCCTTTTCCCTAAAAGCTCAGATACCGAATCCTGCCTTTTTTTTATTTTTTCAACATGATAAAGGGGGGACCTCAGCCATTCTTTTAAAAGCCTTGATCCCATAGGGGTTTTGGTCTTGTTCAGAATGTGAAATAAACTGTTTTTCTTCGAGGTGAAATCCTTTTCATCGGTGGGACTGAAAGG
The DNA here is from genome assembly GCA_001304315.1 of candidate division Zixibacteria bacterium SM23_73_2. Classification (GTDB taxonomy): domain Bacteria; phylum Zixibacteria; class MSB-5A5; order MSB-5A5; family SM23-73-2; genus SM23-73-2. The sequence goes on from LJUW01000065.1 coordinate 2,649, forward strand.
GGAAAATATCTCTAAGTTTCTCAAGGTGGAAAAATCCAAAAACATGCACTCATCATAGGATGTCTTGGTTATTTTATTAATGTGCGACAGGTAGGTTTTTTTGGTTTGTTCAAGATAAGAGATGATGCTTCCCGCAGCCGAGATCCCCAGCTTTAGATCGGAGATCCCGAAACCATCCAAGGAAGTCGTTTTGAAATGATCGGTGATGGTCTGGTAAGCCAGGTCATAATCGAACTTAAAGTCATCCAGAAATGTCAGGGCAGCATGGTTTTTAAAATTTTCAAAACCAATCTTTTTTTCCTCGGAAAATCTTTGGGGAATTATTATCTCCTTCGGCCTTATGGTATTGAGCTTCTCTTTTATTCTATCAAGGAAGCCCTCTTCAACTTTAAACTCCCCGGTGGAAAGGTCTAAGGTCGCCAGACCAAAATTCTGCCCATCTCCGACAAGACTTGCTAAAAAGTTTTTCTCATCGGAATCGAAAAGACTATCGATGGTAATCGTTCCCGGGGTGATAAGCTCCACCACCTCCCTTTTTACCAGACCCTTGGCGGTCTTTGGGTCCTCCACCTGCTCGCACACCACCACCTTCTTACCCGCCTTTAAAAGCAGGGAGATGTACCTTTCAGCAGCATGATAGGGCACTCCAGCTAAAGGGACCCTCTCCGACTTGCCGTGGGAGCGTGAGGTTAAAGCTATCCCCAAGATCCTGGATGCGATTTTGGCATCCTCACCGAACATCTCGTAGAAATCCCCCATCCTGAAAAATAGAATTTGGTCGGGGTATTGAGACTTGATCTTATAATACTGGCTCATCAGTGGGGTGTTTGTTTTTTCCATCTGAAAGAAAGGATGCTTTTTTTTGTGAAACTCTTAAAAAGAGGCTAAAAGACCTACCTTTAAATCCCGAAGCTGTTCCACTCCTTACAAAAGGGGCATCTCCAATGCGGCTCGGAAAAGCTCTGTCCGCACTTCTCACAGAAAAACCTTTCAGTCTGATTAAGGAAATCATCGAACAGAGAATCGACCAGCTGGTTTGCTTTTTCCTTTTCCCCTTTATCCTGATATAGCTTTATCAGACTGAGCTTTGAGGGCATGGAGTCAGGTTCCTGGTCTAAAATCTGCAGATGCTTCTGTTCTGCCTGAGCTTTCCTCCCCCTTTTCTCGTCCAGTACCGCCAGGGCGAAAAGGGCTTGGATGTTCTGAGGATCATCCCTTAATATCTGATCATAGATCTTCTCTATTTCTCCATAATTCCCCAGCTCAAACAAAGCCTTCTCCAGTTTCTCGAAGACCAGATAGGCAGCTTGGGGTGATGTCTCCAGAAGCTTTCTCCAGGAGGAGACCGCCTCCTCCACCCTTTTCTCCTCATAGTAGGCATCCCCTAAATAGATATATGCCGGAACACAAGCTTCATCATATCGTAAGGCTTCCTTAAAAATTACCCTGGCTTTGTGAAACTCGCCCTCCGATTTCAATTTCTTGCCCAAAAAGACTTTGTAAAGCGCCAGAATTTTCCGATTTTTCCCCTTTTTGTCCTTGAAGAATTTCTCCCTCAAACTTAAGGCTTTCTCCCAGTCGCCTTGTTCTTCGTATTCGGATAAAAGTTTGGTGGTCACTCCCAGATCCTTCTCATCCATTTTCAAAAGCTCCTCTAAAACCAAAGTTGCCTTATGATGATCTCCCGATTCGATCAGATCCTGGGCAATGGCTCTCTTTATCTCCTTTTTCGCCTCCGAGGAGAGACTATGTCGCAAAAGAAGCTGTCGGTGAACCTGAAGCGCCCGATCGAACCTCTTTTTCTTTCGGAAGATATCCCCCAATTTGAGATAGGCGTCGATGTTGTTGGTATCTAAATCGGCTACGCTTCTGAATTTCTGAAAGGCTATCCGATCCTCCCCGGAAAGCAAAGCCCTAAGTCCCTCCACGTAAATTTTTTCTGCGGGCTTGGCTTTCTTTTTCCTGGAACTGAACCAATAAATGATAAAAAACAAAACGACCAAAGCTGCCGCTATGATCCACCATTTAAGCACATGCTCCACTTTCTACTCTCCTTCCCCTTTTTCCTCCATATCTTCCAGAGGAATGTTTCTCAGGGTGGTGATCTCCTCCATTAAGTTTCTGTTTTCCTTCCTCTGTTCCCTTAGATCGGATTGAACCTTCAGATAATGGGTTATACCCAGAAGAAAGGATACCAAAAGACCCACCACAAAAGCCCAGAAGGCGATATAGATCATGGGTACATCCACATACATCCATAATCCGAAAAGATTTACCTCCACCGTCTCAGAGGAGTTATATATGGAGAAGCCGACCACCGCGATGATAACTACTATGATAAGAAAAAACCTAAAAGCCCACATACAACCTCCTTCAGTTTGATTTCTAAATTAATAACCAGAAAGGCAATTGTCAATTAAAAAGAGGAAAAAATCTGAAATTTATTTAATAGCAAAAAGAGAAGGTTATAAAACTTCCCCTAGGATCAAAACCCTTTGAGTTTGAAACCCTTATTTTCTTAAGTCTTTAAGTTTATTCTTTAAATTTCCATTTGTCCATAATGGTGGTGAACTCGCGGTGATTTTCCACGATAAACTGCCGCTCGCAGGAGAAATGTATCACGTATATTTCATTTCCCTTCTTGAAGAAAAGCAAATGACCGGCGATGAAATCCTCCATTAACTTTTCTGAATCCTCAGGATTTCTGACTCCGGGATCATCATAGTCCGACCTCACCTCGTCACGATATGAACCTTTATCCGTTGGATTAGCAACAGTTATCAAATACGGTTTTCTAAAGGTCAGAATGTGCGCTGGGATGGAATCAACCAGAATCTCCCTTTCCTGCAGAAGCTCTGAGTTTGTTAGAAATTCGAATTTCATTCTATATTTATCGATGTTCTTTATCTGGGGTTTCTCTTTTAAGAATTCATCTTTGAACTCCTCCAAAGAAAGGGAGGTGGTATCAGCCATAATGATGATTGTGGGAACGTTGGTCTCATGCCCTGAGAACCTTCTGGATTTGTCCACCTGATAATTCTTCTTCATCAGGGTCGCCCTTACTAAAGATGGCTCATTTTCAGTTTTCAGCTTCCAGTTCTTCAAAAATTCGAGATGGTATTCGAACTTACTGTCAGTGAAAACGTTGTCTTTTACTTTTCCGGTCTTTTCCTTTTTGGCAAAAGATGTCTGGAAAGTCCCCACAAGGAAAAATATTGCCATAACAAAAACCAATGCTTTTTTCATAACTTCTCCTTTTTTTGTTTTAATTCACGATAAAAACTTCCTTTTCTTGATGTATTCTTTTAATGTTATTATCTCGGTTGTTTTCTCGATCTTCCTTCAATTTATACTACAGCTAACATAAGAGGATTTGAGTTAAATTCCCTATCTTTTCTTTCCGAACAATTATGATAAATCTCTCAAAACCAAAAATGATGATTTAATATCTTTAAGCTTTCTGCTCCGCTTTTAAAAGCTCCCCGATGCGGTCAAGTTTCTGGCTGATTCTATCCAGCTTTGACCCGAGATTGTAGATGGTTATGGGAATCACCACCAAAAGAGCTAAAAGAATAAGTGAGAATAGCATCTTCCCGATGCTTACCAGAGAAATCCAGGGATTACCATAAAACATAAAAATCCTCCTTTTTTCAAAACCTACGAGAATCGTCAATCAAAGTTTCGTTTAAATAAATCATTGTTTGTTTTATATGTTCTATACAAGATTAACCCAACTTTTATTCAAAATATTTAAAGTTTTCTACAAAAGGTTTGGACTCTTAAAGTCGCTTTCTGTGTATGGCTCGAACAAAAGATATGGTATAGGTCAAAATGGTAATCACCACCAGTATGATTCCGATCTCCAAAGCTATTTCTTTCCAGAAATCGAGTTCTATTATGTATAGAAATAAAACTATCCCCATCACGAAAACCGTATATTTGCCCCATCTGTTAGGAGAAGGGATGGTTTTTTTGGTCTTAATAAGATAGAATGCACCCAAAAGGGCGGTTATATCTTTGGTTAGTATTAAAAGAAAAGCCCACACCGGAAAACCTTTATAAAATATCACATAAAGGCAAAAACAAAAAATTGCGATCTTATCCACCACCGGATCCAAAACTTTCCCCAAATCTGACATCTGGTTCAGTTTTCGAGCAAGATAGCCATCGAATACGTCTGAAAAAAATACAATTGCCATAAGGATAACAGCAATGACAAAATCTGTGTGTGTATCTTTTAAAAGGAAAAAGAAAATAAAGGGGAGCAGGATTAATCGGAGAAGGGTCAGTATATTGGGGATCAGAAAAATGTCAGATTTTTTGATAGGCATCTAAAACTTTCTGCCTTTGATAAATCATTACCATACGTTTTCGTTTTTCTAAAATTTTCTTTTTAAATTTTTAATTTTGCTTTTTGATTTTTACTCCTCTATGCTGGGCCTTGCTCCCCAGTGAAGCTTTTTTCTCAAAACAGAGTAAAAAGAGGATCCCGGGAATTTTATGAGATTAACCGTATGCCTGGCTTTGCTTACCAAGACCGAATCCCCGGATATTAATTTTTTATCTATCTGCCCATCCACGGTAAAAAGAGCATCCCTTTTGTCGCACTCCACCACGATTTTAAGATGGTGGTTCTCCGAAAAGATTATCGGCCTGGAGGCAAGGGTATGGGGACAGATCGGTGCAACGATGATGGCGTTGGTTTTTGGATTTATAATCGGCCCTCCCGTTGCCAGAGAATAAGCGGTGGAACCGGTTGGAGTGGAGATAATAAGCCCATCCGCAGAATAGGAACAGACGAAATCCTCACCGTCGTAAAGATGCATCTGGATCAACCTGGCAACCCCACCTTTGTCTATGACCACGTCGTTTAGCGCGAACATCGAGGGCTGGTTTTTTTTATCTATCTTAGCTTTCAAAACCATCCTCTTCTCGATCTGGTATTCTTTTTTCAAAAGCTTTCTTAATGCATTATCTAAGTTTTTAGAGGTGGTCTCGGTTATAAAGCCCAGGCTACCCAGGTTTATCCCCAAAATCGGATTACCACCCCTCCCCACTGCTCTGGCAGTCTTAAGCATGGTTCCATCCCCCCCTAAAGACATCATGATCTCCGATTCATTTGAAAGAGTTGATAAAGGCAAAAGTTTTTCTTTTTTGCTGATCAGATTTTTCAGCTCATCGGAGAAAAAACAATCGATTTTATTTCTCTTGGCCCACAGGATGATCTTCTGAATACTTTTTTTAGCTTTGGGCTTTTTAGGATTAGCTACAATACCTATGCTTTTCATTTTAACCTGTTTTGTTTTGAGAACAAAAACCTAAACCTTTTCCTTTCTGTTTTAAGCGATTCTTTTACAACAAAATAAATTCCTTGGGGATCAAGACCCAGATCCTTCAAAAGGATATCCCTCCTGCCATGGGGGATGAACCTGTCCGGAATCCCCAACATCTTCAAATGAACGTTCTTATAAGCGTTTTTCTGAACAAACTCAGATACAGCCGAGCCAAATCCTCCTAAAAGCGAATTCTCCTCCACAGTCAGAACGTGCTCATGCTTCTTTAAAAGTGAGCATAAAAGAGGCTCATCCAGAGGTTTTGTAAATCTGCAGTTCACCACCGTGGCCGAATAATTTTCCTTTTCAAGTTCAAAACAAGCCTCCAGCGAGGGAACAACCATGGAACCGGTGGCCAGAATTAAAACGTCCTCACCTTCCCTTAAAACCTCCCAGGTTCCCACCTCTATCTTGACCAATTCTTTTTTCTCCGGCTGATCCGGAACAGAACTCCGGGGATACCTTAAGGCAAAGGGGGATTTCCCCCAGTTAACCGCAGTGTAAAGCAGATCCCGAAGCTCCTTCCCATCCTTGGGAGAGGCGATCACTAAATTGGGAATTCCCCTGAGATATGAGAGATCGAAAAAACCATGGTGGGTGGGTCCATCCTCACCCACCAGTCCGGCCCGGTCTATTGCAAAAGTCACCGGCAGGTTCTGCAGGGCAATATCGTGGATAACCTGATCAAAGGCTCTTTGCAGGAAGGTCGAATACACCGCAAAAACCGGTTTCAGACCCTGACGGGCCAGGCCAGCGGAAAAGGTCGCGCCGTGCTGTTCCGCTATTCCCACGTCGAAAAACCTCTGGGCAAACCTCTGGGAAAAGGAAAAGAGTCCGGTTCCCAAAGACATTGCAGCTGTTATCCCTATCACCTTATCGTCCATCTCCCCAATTTCAACCATCGCCTCCGAGAAAACGTCGGTGTAAGCTTTGTTTTTTCTGGTGGAATTGGAATCACCGGTTACCTTATCAAAGGAGCCTATCCCGTGAAAACGGGGAGCATCCTCCTCAGCGTATTTGTATCCCTTCCCCTTTTTGGTCAGGATATGAAGAAATATGGGTCCTTTTAAGGTTTTGATGTGGGACAGGGTTTTGATCAGCTGGGGCAGGTCATGCCCATCTATGGGACCTAAATATCTGAAGCCCAGCTTCTCGAAGATGATCCCGGGAACTAAAAATCCCTTGACCGACTCCTCAACCTGCTGAACCATGGCTCTGATTTTGTCCCTTCTTTTGAACCTGCCCACCAGATCCCAGACCTCGGCTTTGAGTTTGTTATATTTCTCGTCGGTCAAAAGGTGGGTTAAATATTTCGCCATAGCCCCTACGTTTTTGGAGATGAACATAGAGTTGTCGTTCAAGATAACTATAAAATCTTTTTTCTGCGCTCCGGCATTATTAAGTCCCTCAAAGGACAAACCTCCGCTTAAAGCTCCGTCCCCCACCACCGCGATAACCGAAAATTCCTCGCCCAAAAGATCCCTGGCGCAGGCCACTCCCAAAGCTGAGGAGATGGAGGTGCAAGCATGTCCCACGTCGAACGGGTCATGCTCCGTTTCGGCCCTTTTGGGAAAACCGGAGATCCCCTGGTATGTCCTTATGGTATCGAACCTGTCCTTCCTTCCGGTCAAAAGCTTATGAGTGTAACACTGGTGACCCACGTCCCAGAAGATTTTGTCCTGAGGAGAGTCGTATACGTAATGCAGAGCCAGGGTCAACTCAACCGCTCCCAGATTCGAGGCTAAGTGCCCGCCGGTTTTCGAAACAACTGTGATGATCTTCTCCCTGATCTCCTGGGCTAACTCAGGGAGTTTTTCAATGGGGATTTTCTTTAAATCCTCAGGGGAGTTGATTTTGTCTAAAATGTTTTCCATCTTTCAAAAACTCCGATCAATCACAAAATCAGCTAATTTTTCCAGTATGGTTTCATCCCTTCTAAATATACCCAGATGACCCTTAGCCTGTTGGATAAGCTTTTTAGCGGTTCTCTTTGACCTCTCCACTCCTATAACCTTGGGATAGGTAGCCTTGAGCTGGTCCTTGTGGGTCTTTTTCCCTACAAATCTCTCCTCGCCAGTAACGTCCAGCAAATCATCTGTTATCTGAAATGCCAGGCCGATGTTTTTACCAAATTCGGATAAAGCCGAAAGCTTCTCTGGTGAAGCATCAGCTATAAGAGCGCCCACCATTACCGATGCCCTTACTAAAGCACCGGTCTTGTTATTGTGAATGTATCTAACCTCAGGAAGGGTAATTTTTGACTTTCCCTCAGCTTCAAGGTCAGCCACCTGTCCTCCGATCATCCCCTTGGTTCCGATTGCCCTGGCAACCTTCATAACAACATCCGCTCTATTGGTGGAGGTCAAAAGCTCAAAAGCTAAGGCATGCAGGGCATCTCCAGCCAAAACCGCAATTCCTTCCCCGAAGACCTTGTGGCAAGTGGGTTTGCCCCTTCTCAGATCGTCGTCGTCCATACAGGGCAAATCGTCATGGATCAAAGAATAGGTATGAATCAGCTCCAGGGCGCAGGCTGGCGCTAAAATCTTTTTACCTTTTTTCCCCAGAAGCTCAAAGGTGGCTATGGCTAAGATCGGTCTCAGTCTTTTACCCCCTGCAAAGACCGAATATCTCATCGCCCGGTGAACCGTTGCGGGTTTTTCCTTTACAGAGGGGAGTAATGAATCCAGCGATCTTTCAACCGTCTTTCTTTTTTTATCGAGATATCCTTTAAAATCCACCTCAATCCTCTTCTTCAAAATCCAGAGGCTCCAGCTTGAACTCCTCACCTAATTTCAAAAGCTTCTCTACTCTTTTCTCTGCTTGGGTCAGTTTTTTTGTGCAGGATCTGGAGAGATCTATCCCCTCCTCGAAAAGCTCAAGCGACTTATCCAGGGTCAATTCACCTTGTTCCAATTTCTCAACTATCTCCTCCAGACGCTTGAGTGCCTCTTCAAAGCTTTTCTCTTTTTTCATTTTTTATCTTTTTTGACCTTCTCCACTTTTGATTCGATTCTCCCCTTATGAAACTTAACCTCTATCCGGTCATCCTTCTTAAGCATAGAAGCATCCTTTACTATGGTAAGCTCCGGCAATCTCCGGGTCAGGCTGAACCCTCTCTCGAAAACCGAAAGGGGGGATAGAACGTTCAACTTACCCAAAACCAAAGATATGGAATTTTTTTTCAATTCAAAGAATTTTTTTACCTCTTTGCACAAAGCTTTGGAAAGCTCGTCTGTTCTCTGGGAAAGCTGGGTTACCAGATCCACCGGTCTTCTGAAGCCATAGGATTTGATCTGAGTTTGGATTTCCCTTTTGAAATATTCAAGGGTGGATTTCTGTTGAGTAACCAGCTTATCTGTCAGCGAATTCAACTCCCTATAAAGGTCCTTTCTGTCCCTGACTGCAAGCTCCGCTGCAGCAGAAGGGGTTGGTGCTCTTAAATCCGCTGCGAAATCGGATATGGTGAAATCGATCTCGTGCCCAACCGCAGATATTATTGGTATTTTGGATTGGTAAATTGCCCTGACAACTGTCTCTTCGTTAAAAGCCCACAAGTCCTCCAGAGAACCTCCTCCTCTTCCCACTATTAAAAGATCGACTTTTTTATACTGGTTAAAATCATCTATTGCACAAGCTATCTCCTCCTCCGCCCCTTTTCCCTGAACCCTGACCGGATTTAATATGATTTTCACATCAGGTGCTCTCCGGTGGATGATTTTAATTATATCCCTGACCGCTGCTCCGGTTGGCGAGGTAACCACACCTATTGTATCTGGAAATTCAGGTATGGGCAGTTTGTGTTCTTCATCGAAAATCCCTTCTTTTTGTAGTTTTTCTTTTAATCTTTGAAACTCAAGCTCCAGTTTCCCTATTCCTAAAGGTTGAATTTTTTCCACATAGAGCTGATACTGCCCTGATTTTTCGTAGACGTTAATTTTTCCGAAAGCAACTACTCTTATTCCATCCTCAGGCTCGAATTTCAATGAGAATGCCTGCCACTTCCAGAAAACGCATCTTATCTGGGAGTTTTCGTCTTTTAAAGAAAAGTAGCGGTGACCTGAGGAATGGAGGATATAATTGGATATCTCTCCCTCAACCCAAACCGGAGCAAGGTTTTCCTCCAGAAGGTTTTTAACCTGTCTGGTGATTTCAGAAACCGTGTAGATTTTAGTTTGCATACTTTCCCTTACCTAACATTATATTACAACTATCCACAC
>LJUW01000066.1 GCA_001304315.1 candidate division Zixibacteria bacterium SM23_73_2
CATAAAGTATCATCCTGCGCGACCTGGTCCCCGGAAAGCTCGGTTCTATAGGAAAGGTAGTATTCCCCCCGCTCTACCGGAATCCAGCTTGTGGGAAAAAAAACCGAGGTATTTGAACCGCTACCCAAACCGGTAACCGAACCCACCTGAGTATACAAGGGGGTGTAATTTCCAAGGGTATCCCTTCTTGAGAGATCAGACCAAACCAGTATATCGCTTTCTGTAAATTTCCCCGTGTTAAAAACGTAAACGTGATTATCGCTGAAAGAGGAGCCAGCCTCCTTCAAATACCACAAAAGAGCTGGGGGCTGGTCATAGTATTCGAAATAGGGAAAATCAAAGGAGACGATTTTGCCGGGAAGGACGTTGTGATTTATATCCTGTGTCTTTTTGAATTTAACCGCCAAACCCGAATCAGGTTTGTTGTCATATCCCTCAAAACCTCTGCCATAGTATCTTAATCCACAATATTCACTCTGATCCTGAATTCCTATCAAAGCAGCGCTATCCAAATTGGTCCCGCTGGTCTGAGTTTTTACATTCTTGTATTGATAGTTGATAGACGAATCCACTTTACACAGGATTAACTCAAAGGTAACCACATCAGAAGTGAACGAGCTTACCCAGGGTTTGACCTTCTCATATTGAACCACAAAACTGTCAGAGGAGTTGCTCCAGAAATAAACTGATCCTCCTCCCCAGCTTCCCGGGTTCAAGTTTAGATCGTTCCAGAAAGGTGCCAGTACATCCGAAAATCTCATACCTGGAATCCAGGCATTGTAAAAATAACCGTCATCGGTCAGGGTATCCTGGGTGAAAGATACCGCCCCGTTAGTACCTATGTAAAGCTGGTTATAGGCCTGTTCGTTGTATACGAAGCTAAATCCGATCGAGAAAGGGCCTGCGGTTCCGTCATCCAATGCGTCATACAAAGGTCTTGAATACCAGGAATTGACCTGCGTTCCAAAAGAACTTATCTCGATCCAGTTGAAAGTCGGTCCCCCCAAATCATCTGAATCCAGATAGGTATAACCATATCCATTGGGACCGCTGTAAGTGTTGGCAAATGATTTTAAATCCCCTTTGAAAATCGAATCTCTCAACTTTGTTTTCTTTGAAAGAAAATGGGATCGATCGATTTTCTCAACTTCTTTTGATTTAGACCAGGAGTAGTTAAAAAACAAAAAGAACGAAACTAAAAAGAACACACATACTTTTAAGGCTTTCATCTGACCTCCAGAATAAAATTTCAACTCAAAGCTCCTTCTAATAAGGTTTTATAATCAACCATTGTCAAGGTTTTTCTCTTTTTTGACCTGAGGCTTTTCACCGGATTTATTATACTATATATCTTTGGTTTTGTTTTGACTTTTAACCCTTTTTCAATTAGATTTAAAAAAATTGAAAAAGGATAAGATATGATTAAAAGAAATTATAAGGAGACCAAAACAGAAAAGATGAATCTCGAGGATGCCAAAGGGGTTTCCATCAGGTGGATGATCTCCAAGGATGACGGTGCCCCCAACTTTGCCATGAGGCTTTTTGAAATCGAGCCAAAGGGCTTCACCCCTTATCATACCCACGATTGGGAACACGAGGTTTTCATAAAGGAGGGGGAGGGGGTCTACGTCTCCGAGGGAAAAGAGACCTCCTTTAAAACTGGCGATGCCATCCTGGTACCTCCTTTTGAGCCCCATCAGTTCAGAAATACTCAGGACAAAAAACTTGAGTTTCTGTGCATGGTTCCCCATGAAGCAAATTGAAACGGATAACAAAGCTTTGGGAAATAAACTATTTAGATGGATTTTCAAAAAGAGCAAATCCAGAAAACAGAAAAGACCTTCGGAAAACCAAAGGAACTCAAGACGTCTTTTCCGATGGGCAAAAGGGAATTCGAGGACTTGCTTTCCAGCATGAGGGATGGGAGGTCATCCGATATAACCTTAGTGATTTTCAAAGACAAAAGAATCATAGTGATTGCCAAACCCTGGTATCCTGAGGGACTATGGAGAATGCCTTCAGGAGGGTGGAGGCCGGATGAAAGCTTTTTAGAATGTGCAAAAAGGGAATCCTACGAGGAAACCGGCGTTAAAATCGAGCTGGAAAAATATCTTTTGAGAATTAACGTAACTTTCGCTTATAATAAAAAAGAGGTCAAATGGACCTCTCATATATTTATTGCAAAATATCTAAGCGGGAAACTAAGACCGGTGGATAGAAGGGAGATAAAAAAGGTTGGACTTTTGACACTTGAAAAACTGGAAAAATTAAAGCCGTTGTTGTTAAAACAAAACTCCGGAGGTTTAGCCTACCGGGCTTTTCTCACTGAGGAAACAATAAAAGAAATAAGAAATAAATAACTTATGGAGTGCAACAACTTGTTGTTGCTATCTTAATCGTTATCTTAATACATTTTGACCTTAAACAAAAATTCTCAGGGTGAGGGTACCCTGAGTTAACAAAACCCCTTCACGATTTTCCTGCTATTTCGGGGTACCTTACCCCGAAATTAAAAGCTCAGAGTAAAGGCACCCTGAGCTAACATATTTTTAAATTTACTCAATTCTATCTCTCAATTCTCTTTTTCCACTTTCTCCATCTCCAGTTTCTTTTTCAAATCATACAGGCAGTTCTCAGGATCTTCTGTTCCAGCTAAACAGAAAAGATGCCTGTAGATTTTTTCTTTGAAAGAGCTTTTGTCAACCACATCTAATAAACAACCTTTCTCACAAACCAGACACCTCTCCGGCTGGCAGTCGAATTCCGTTCCGGTCGATCTCGCCACTAAAGCCTCGCTTAAATCCCAGGAAGGACTACCAGCTTTTTCTGAGAATTCAACGTATCTGACCCTCTCCAGAACAATCCTTCCCCGGTCAACTATAAGCCTTGCTTTGAAATCGAGCTTATCCCCTCTGGAGAAATTTAATCTTCTCTGTGCTCCCACGCTTATTCGGGCATAGAGGTAATCATCGAAGAAAACCCGGTCGATCCACCCGCTTTTAAAGCTCAAAAGAAAGCCTTTGAACTTTAATGATACTCCTTTAGGATAAATGATTTTTTTCAGATGAGGTTTGACTGAGTTAACTTCCCCTGAGAACTCCACATCCTTACCCGAAACCTCTTCCAGCCATTCCTGATATTCCTCCAGAGATTTTTTAAACTTCTCGAACTCCTCCTGCTTCAAGAGAAGCTCGGGCTGGTAGCAGACCTTCTCCTCATAATATTCTCTGCATCCGAAGCATTTTTTGCCCACGTGCTCAAATCCCTTGGGGCAGGAATTTCCCTTGTTCAAAAGCCTGCATTTCCAGAAAAAATAAAGACATCCCTGGGGGAAACATTTCTTCTCCAGAAGAACGTGGTATACCGAAACGCTTTTCTCGAACTTAAAATGAGCCTTGTGGGAACAGCGAAAAACGTCCTGCCTTTTGTACTGGTTTTTTAATGTTCTTTGCATAAAATTTCAGTTGGACAAACATTTCCTCAGAAAGCAGAACCTCCTGTGGCATGATTTGTCTTTCCTCTCTGAAAAATCGTGATAATATAAATACCTTTTATTCAGGAAGATGCACCATCCTTGCCTTGTATTATTAAATATACGTTTCAACCTTTCAGATCAGAAGTTGAAAACAGCCTTAAGTGCGGGCAATGCAAAATCCAGGGCAAAGGCAAGGGAGACTAAATACATAAGCCAGTGAACTTCCTTTCCCCTACCGGACAAAAGCTTGATCAAGGAGAACAAAATAAATCCAACTCCTATCCCGTTGGAGATGCTGTAGGTTAGGGGCATCACTATCATTATCAAAAACGCAGGAAAGGACTCCTCGAACTTGGAAAAGGGTATCTCCCTGATTATGCTCATCATCAGAAAACCAACGATAATCAAAGCAGGGGCGGTAGCCTCGCCGGGAACTACCCCCACAATGGGGCTGAAGAATATGGCCAGTATAAAAAGAAATCCCACAACCAACGCGGTAAGACCAGACTTTCCTCCCACCGATATTCCCGCGGCGCTCTCGATATAGGTGGTAACCGAGCTGGAGGAGAAAGCACCCCCTAAAGCTGCTGCCAAAGAGTCAACCAAAAGAACCTGCTTTATCCTGGGCAAATTGCCCCTCTTATCCAGGAACTTCCCCTCGGTTCCCAGGCCAATAACCGATCCCAGGGTATCGAAAAAATCGGACAGCATCACCGCAAAAATCAAGGTAACCGAGGTTATCACTCCCAGCTTGCTGAAAAACGAAAAATCGAATTTCCCGATAATCGAAAAATCGGGAAAGGAGACCAAAGTCAAAGGAAAACGTGCAACCTCAGAATCAGCGTAAGCCATAAAACCGGAAAGATAGTTGATTATTATTGCGACAAAAGTGGAGAAAACGATCCCGATAAGCAGAGCGCCCTTTACTCCCCTTCTTATCAAGATCGCGGTGACCAAAAGACCTAAAACCGAGACTATAACAGGCAGCCTGGTAAGGTCGCCTAAGGTCACCAGGGTGGACGGATGAGCCTGAATCAAACCGGCGTTCTGAAGACCGATCAGAGCCAGAAAAAGACCGATTCCCACCGAGATGGCTTGCTTCAAAGAAAGGGGTATGGCATTCATCACCGCCTCCCTGAAGCCGGTGACGACCAGAAGGGTAATTATCAAACCCTCCAGCACGATCACTCCCATTGCCGCTGGCCAGGAAAGACCCATGCCGGCAACTATCTGATAAGCTACGAAGGCATTCAAGCCCATTCCCGGAGCCAGGGCAAATGGATAGTTGGTCAAAAGCCCCATCGTAATGCACATCAATGCGGTTGAAAGGCAGGTTGCAGTCACGCAGGCAGAAAAAGGGAGCCCCAAGATTTTCAACTCCGGGTTTGCTGAAAAGCTCAAAAACTGGGGGTTGACGAAGATGATGTAGGACATGGTCAGAAAAGTGGTAAAACCCGCTAGTATCTCAGTTCTTAGATTGGTCTTCAGCTGTGAAAGTTTGAAAAGTTTCTCTATCATACAAACTCCTGTGATGAATCCAAACCATAAGATATTGGTTTACTCCCACAGATTTTCAAATTCTATGCAATTTCCTTCACCGTTAAAAACTGTATTAAAAAATCCAATCTGTTGTTTAACACATACTTACCTTCATTTAAATCCGATTTTATCAAAATATTTTATTTGGCACAGACCTTGCATTAAGAAATAATGGTTTTTTAGTTTTGAAAAAAACAAGGGGAGTGAAATGAAAATAAAATTTACACTCACCATGAAAAACCTCCTGGTTGAGGAAAAACTGATAAACGAGCTGGTCCTATCCTGGGTATCCGATCTCTCCCAGGAGGAGGTTCTGACGCTTTCGCATAGATGGGTTTCGGATAAGAATTTTCTTTCCCAGCAGATGGTCGGGCTGCAAAAAGTAGGGGAGTCAAGTCTGACCATCGAGCCTTTGGAGGAGGTAAAAAGTTGATGCCCTTATCTTTGGAGATTGCCATAATAGTTGAAAACATAATCTTGTTTTTCAAAACCGTGTTCGGTTGGTTCGTGCAGCTGAATCATTACGTAAATGGTAACTTCGGATTTTTCGCGCAGGTCGCTTTAGATCTGGCCATCATGTATTTCCTTTTTCTCCTCTTCACCAAAATGGTCAAGGTAGCATTCGATATGCTTAAGTTCGTGGTTTTGCCGGCATTGCTTTTGACCGGAATCATCTCTTTCCTTTTGCCCTATACTTTTTTCCATCTTCTTCCTTTTTGCACCGGAACGATGATAATAATAAACCTTTTAAGGACTTAGTTGGTTCAATTTAAATAAGATTAGTTTATTTTTTTTGATTGTCAATAAAAAATGAAGCTCTTCAAAAGAAAAAAGATCAAAAAAGCCATCTGTCCCTTCTGTGGAAAGGAGATGAAAAGACAGAAGGACAGATACATCTGTCCCCTATGCCTTTCAGAGCTGAAGGGGGATACTCTGATTTTTAACCACAACGACCAGGATTTTCAAAACTGAATTTTCTTTTAAAGCTCAAGCTTAAGCTCCCCAGCTCCTTTTCAAAAATATCATAGGATTTTTTATCATACAATGCGAAGACAACCGTCTTTAGATTTTTAGCTTTCAGCAGAAAATCTAAAACCACAGAAATCATTATCTTGGCGCACCTGTCAGTTGGGAAACCACCAACTCCTGTTCCTATTGCTGGAAAGGCGACCGAACCTAACTTCAACTCCTCTGCTCTTTTCAAGCTGTTTTCAGTTGAGCTTTTGATATGGGCAGCATTGGTTTTCAAATCTCTTCCCATACCTGCTGCATGGATAACATATCTGGCTTTCAGCTCACCTCCAGTGGTATGTACAGCCTCACCGATAGGTATAGGACCTTTTTTAACCGCTTCATCCTCGATTATCCTCCCACCTTTTTTTTTGATGGCTCCGGCAACCCCACTACCCATAACCAGATAGTTGTTTGCGGCATTGACAACCGCATCGGTTGAAAGATCGGTTATGTCCCCCAGATAAATGGTTATGATCGACTCCATCTTTTCTCCTCTCCGCTTTCTTTATAGATTGTAAAACCAAAAGCTCTGTTTGTCAAGCTAAAGCTTGACATTCCAAACATCTCTGGAGTGTTAGCCTTCAGGCTAACTTGGTCAAGCGAAGCCTGACCTCTATTTTATTTAAAGAGCAAATTCTATGGGTTTACAAGTTAAGCTGAAATCAAAGATCCCCCAGCATTTTACGGGGGGACTTGACACTCCAAATGTTTTCCTTCCTTTTTTGAAAAAATTAAATTATCAAATTAGGAGGAATTCAATTATTTAAAAAGATTTCTGTGAATTTCTATTATCCC
This sequence comes from candidate division Zixibacteria bacterium SM23_73_2, assembly GCA_001304315.1. Taxonomy (GTDB): domain Bacteria; phylum Zixibacteria; class MSB-5A5; order MSB-5A5; family SM23-73-2; genus SM23-73-2. The sequence continues at coordinate 6,824 of LJUW01000066.1, forward strand.
TTTTCGTTACTGTTGGGAACTGGGGTAATTAAATCTCCGAACTTGCGGTATTCGTCCAATCTGCAGGAGTTCACCAATTTCCCCTTAAAATAGCACATATCCGGACAGCTGTCACACATATCCACCCTTCCATCAGGCAGAAGGTCAGGCGCCTGAATGATCCCGATTGAAAGCCCAAAAGCATTCCCAGAAAAAAGTCGCAAAGGATTCTTCATAAATTTAAAAAATGCTTTCCGAACCTCAGGATCGACTAAAGAGAGGAGAAAAAACTTCTTGCCCCCCGAATGGTTTTCAAGATAGACCACGTAGGATTTGTAAAAAAGATGGTGCAGAGTCTGAACATACTCCATCCCCTTTTTCCCCATCGAGCCTAAGATCTCATCTTCGGTACCTATCAAAAACCCGATCAGCCATTTGAAGGAGCTGTGATCCTGGGTGCCCCCCAGATAAGCAGATGCTTCATATTGGGGAAAATGTTTTTTTATGATCTCATAGATGTCGTTGGATTTTATCTTAATGTCCTCAGGAGCATCATCAGTGGTATAACCCAGAGTCTTTTGATCCAATTTTAGCTTTTGACCATTTACGGTGTATTCCATCCCTGGTCTTAGAATGGCGGCTCGGTAAGCTATGAAAACCAGACCCTGGATCACTTTTGTGTTCTTTAATGACCATCTAACCAGATCAGGGATAAAGTTGAAGTTCTCCTTATAAACGGTTATCCCAAAGGTGGTGGTCAAACCACCTACTTTTTTGATAAGATCCGCATACTCCTGCCTCAATTCACAGAGCTCCAGCTCGTCTTTTCCCTCCCAACCAGGTCTTTCCTGTTGACAGTCCACGTGAAGTCCCAATCCAAAAAGGTGAGATTTTTTCAAATCCAAAAGCGTCGGCTCATTCAGTGTAATACCGTTGGTCAGAATAAAAGACTTCATCTTGTTTCTAAATATAAACTCCACGATCTCATTTATCTGAGGATGAATCAGGGGTTCTCCGCCAGCAATGGATATGTTATCGCAGTTCCTCCATTTTTTCAAAAACAAGATCTCCTCTTTTATCTGCTCTAAAGGCTTGTGCCCTTCAAACTCTTTGCGATAACATCCTTTGCAGTGGAGATTGCACCTATCGGTGATCTCCAGCCACCCGATGGGATTATCGTTCAAAGACCAGGGGAATCTGTACAGGTTTTTCTTATCTAAACTCATTTTTACCTGAATTCAAGCTCCTTTTATTGTTTGTTTTAAAGGTTAAAGCCTTAGGTAAGAATAAAAAAACTTGCCTGAACTTTGTCAAGCAAAAAATCATCTGAAGTTGTCAGCTTTCAGGTTTGACAGATCTTCTGGAGTGTCAGCCTTTAGGCTGACTTGGTCAAGCGTAGCTTGATCTCTCTCACATATCTAAATAGTAAATCCTTCGGGTTTACAATTAAAGCTGTAAGTCGAAGATCCCGTTAAGCGGAGCTTGACACTCCAGTTAAAATCTATCATTCTTGTCAGTAAAGTCGATAATCGGATATGCTTCAAAAATACTGTCCATATAACTTTGCCCCAGTTTTTTTAAATAATAATTATAACTGGAGAACTTATAATCTTTGCAATTTTTGACATAGTTGTGTTTCACCGGATTATAGTGAATATAATTAAACCTCCTGTAAAAAGTTTTGCTATCTCTTATACAATTATCCCAATAATTCCACCATGTCTTTCTTCTCTTTTTATTTTCCAAAGAGTTCAACTCGAATGAAGAACCACCATTTACAAAACCAATAAAATCTGCTAATTTTTGTTTCTCCTTGAATTGGAAAAGAAGATGATAGTGATTTGAAAGGATAACCCAGGCAAAAGATCTAACTTTATATTTCTCTGAAGCAGCTAATAACCTCTTTTTTATAATCTTCTTTTTAAGATCCGAGTCGAAATAATTTATTTTGTTCAGAGTAGAAGCTGTAACAAAATAAATTTTATCATCTAAATATAGATGAAAGGGTCTATGCTTTATGAACTCCTGTAACATAAGAAAAATATTTGATATTTTGAATGACTTTGGAGTGTCAGCCTTTAGGCTGACTTGGTCAGGCTTAACCTGACCTTTTTTTCGCATCCATAAAGCAAATCCTTTGGATTTGCAAGTCAAGTTAAAACTTGACACTCCAAAAGCTACTGGAGTGTCAGCCTTTAGGCTGACTCGGTCAAGCGTAGCTTGACCTCTATTACATAACTAAATAGTAAACCCTTCGGGTTCACAAGTCAAGCTAAAGTCGAAGCCCCCCCGCCTATGGCGGGGGGCTTGACACTCCAGTTCTACTCTCCCTTTACCGACCTCCCTATCCCCAGCCAGTGAGTTTTGGAATCTATGAATTTAAATAGAAGAATTATCATCCCGGCACAGAGAAAACCCAACAAAGCTCCCCCCAGCATGTCCGAAGGGTAATGAACCCCCACATATATCCTTGAGAAAGCTACTAAAAAAGCTATAACAAAAAAATATGCTCTAACTTTGTGATAGAAATATGAGATTAAAGTTGCTGCTGCAAATAGATTGGTTGCATGAGATGAGGGGAAAGAACCGGCTTTGGAACAGCCAATCAATAATCTAACGTCTGGCAGAATGTTGCAGGGTCGAACCCTCCCTATCAGGGGTTTCAAAAGATGAGAGGAGGTCTGGTCGGTTATAGCAATCAATATGATTATCAAAACGCCAAATATCCTTCCTCTCCTCCCCCCAAATATCACCAGAAGAAGCCAGGTTAACCACATGGGAACAAGCCAAAAGTCCCTGGTGGTAATCCACACCATAATGAAATCGAAAACGGGATTTTGTATTTTTAGATTTATGAAATAAAATAAACCTATATCTAAATTTAAAAGAAAGTCGACCATTTTTCATTTCGCAAAGCTTAAGACTTGCCTTACGATTTTAATAAAACCTAATCTTTCCCTCGGTAGAATCGGTCAAATTATTTTTAAACTCTTCAACCAGACCTTTCCTGACTTGTGTCTGGATTTGAACCTCATCCTGAAAGTCTGTACTGATAATCTGACATTCGAATCTGCTTATGATCCTGCTGACCCCACCATAGAAGTTTAAAGGAAAAGAAAAACTCAACTTTTCCATTGTAATTTTCTTGACTATCTTACACTTGTTAAGTGTGTTTAAAGTCGAATTTCTATAAGCTTTTGATAATCCTGAGGTGCCCAGTTTTGTACCGCCGAAATAGCGGGTGACAACAACCAAAACGAAATTTAAGCCTTTGGTTTGAATAGCCTTTAGAATTTGATTACCCGCTGTCCCCCTGGGTTCACCAGCATCGCTGGATTTACAGATCTCTTTTTCAAGAACGTAACCATAACAGTTATGGGTAGCATCAAAATATTTTTCTTTTACTTCTTTAAGCTTTTCCTCTGCTTGTTTTTGTGATTGAACCGGATATGCCTGCCCTGAAAAAACCGAACCCTTCACCACCATCTTATCCACAGCAGAGCTCTCGATTGTAAGATATTCATCCTCTGGTATCTTTTGCAAGATTCTCCCCCCTCTATTTTTTATCTGTATCTTTAGTATTTCTTTTGATCAGAAACTGCTGGATCAATCTTTTCAACCTTGATCCGTAGATCATATCGAATTTATGTATTTGGTCAGGAATAAGCTCTTTGGCCTTCAACCTTAAAACTGATGCTTTCGTTTTGGCTTCCCCTAAGGTCAGCTCCCTTCTTCTGATAAGCTCACAAAGCTCATCAACCATCATCTTTAGTTTTTTGATCTTCTGATCATATTCTAAAAAATCTTCTTTCATTTTCAGATGTATTTTAAGACCATATCCAGATCCTGAACATTCCTGATTATCAAGGCACCCACATCTTTCCACAAAGGATCAACCAAAAAACCTTCCTTTTTAACCAGAAAAACAGGTTTACCCTGATTCTTTGCTCTCTGAGCTGCATCCATTACTCCGGTTGCCCCTGACATTGTCTCCACCACCACAACTGCTTGGGACAGCCCTACTATGATCCTGTTTCTGGACATAAGCTGTCCCACATTAACCGGGGTATTCAAAGGGTACTCGGTTAAAAGAGCTCCGTTTCCCGTGATCTCCTTTGCCAGATGGATGTTCTCCCTGGGATATAAACTATTCAGCCCGCTGCCCAAAACCGCATATGTCTTTCCTTCTCCGATCAAGGCTCCCATATGGGATTCCTTGTCAATCCCTTTAGCCAGGCCGCTGACCACCACTGCCCCGCGTGAGGCTAAAGCTTTTCCGAATAATACAGCATTTTTTTTGCCCTCCTCTGTTGGTTCTGTGGTACCGACCAAAGCTACAAAGGTTTTGCTTTGTATGGGAAACTCTCCCATATAATACAAAAGGGGAGGAGGGTTATTTATCTGCCTTAAAGACGATGGGTAATTCTCGTCCAAAATGGTGGAGATCCCGATTCCTTCTTTTTCCAAAAAAAGGATGTGCTTTTCTATGTCTGAAAGCTTATCCTGGGAAGTTAAGATTCTCTCGGCTTTCTCCGGGCTCATCCGGGGAAGCTCTTTTATCTCCTCCAGGGTCTTCTTATATACATTTTCAGGAGAGCCAAAAACCGAAAGCAGAAGCTGGAAAGTCTTTGGTCCCACCCCACCTTCCTCTCTTAAAGCTATCACGTACTTTCTGTAATCCAAAAATGCTCCTCTGCTAAAACAAAAACATCTGTTTAATAAACCTACGAACAATCTCTCTTTTTTAAGAAGCGAATTTAACAAAAGCCTTTCCACAACTCCCCTTTAACCTGAATAATCAATTTTATTCAATCGGGTGTAACTCTGGTTCATAAAAAAAGCTTTTTGTAACTTTGAAGATCTATATAGTTCTAATTCGAGGAGGTTAAAACATCTTTTGAGGTGAGAAAGTCTAAAGTGTAGAGTAAATCGGAGGCATGCTCTTTGAAATCAGAAATGTACTCCCTTTTTATCGGCTCCACAGATGGAACGTTTATCTTCAAAGGATTTACGAATCTCCCATCGACTTTACATCGGTAATCCAGATGGGGTCCAGTCGCCACCCCGGTCTGCCCCACGTATCCGATCACCTGCTTCTGCCTGACATCCACCCCCTTTCTTATTCCGCTGGCATACCTGGAAAGGTGACCGTAGTAGGTCTGAAATCCCTTGGGGTGCTTTATCACCACGGTTTTGCCCAACCCTTTTTTCCATCCACAGAAGATAACCCTTCCATCGCCGGCTGCGACCACCGGTGTGNNTGCCGACAGGAGCAGCATAATCCACCCCCAGATGAGGTCGGTAAACCTTGTAGATGGGGTGGAGCCTGGAATAGGAAAATCGGGAGCTGATCCTGCGGAAGTTCAAAGGGGAACGCAGAAGCGCCTTTTTCATACAAGCGCCGGAGGGATCGTAATACTCCTTTAACCCATCTTGATCCTGATACAAGACCGCCTGATTGACCTCCCCTGACAGTGTGTATTCGCTTACCAGGATATTCCCATACCTGACGAAATTGTCATCCTTGTAGTACTCCTCAAAGACCAATCTGAATCTATCCCCATTCCTCACCTCGGTTAAAAAATCAATCTGCCAGGCGAATATATCCGCGAATTTCAAAATAAGCTCTGGATC
>LJUW01000067.1 GCA_001304315.1 candidate division Zixibacteria bacterium SM23_73_2
GGATAAAAGGTACTCCGGGGATAACAGGCTGATCAGGCCCAAGAGTTCACATCGACGGCCTGGTTTGGCACCTCGATGTCGGCTCATCGCATCCTGGGGCTGGAAAAGGTCCCAAGGGTTTGGCTGTTCGCCAATTAAAGCGGTACGTGAGCTGGGTTTAGAACGTCGTGAGACAGTTCGGTCCCTATCTGATGCGGGCGCAGGATATCTGAGGGGAGCTGTCCTTAGTACGAGAGGACCGGGATGGACGAACCTCCAGTGTACCAGTTGTCTCGCCAGAGGCAGTGCTGGGTAGCTGTGTTCGGAAGGGATAAGCGCTGAAAGCATCTAAGCGCCAAGCCCACCCCAAGAATAGATATCCCCTCCGCCTTCGGGCGGAGCTTAAGGCCCCTGGTAGATTACCAGGTTGATAGGTCGCAGATGTAAGGCCAGTAATGGCTTTAGTCGAGCGATACTAATAAGCCGTGCGACTTATTCACAAAAAAACCTTTGGGTTGACTTTTGCTCGCCCAAAAATCCTCTATGAGTATATAAATTTTGAAAAGATTTTCCGGTAGCCATAGCGGAGGGGAAACACCTGTTCCCATTCCGAACACAGAAGTTAAGCCCTCCTGCGTCGATGGTACTGCTCTGGTGACGGGGCGGGAGAGTAGAACGCTGCCGGGATTTTTTTATGAAAAATTGAAAGAGTTTCAATAGCCAACAATATTAAAATACTTATCAGGTGACGGGGCGGGAGTCCGAGGTATGAAAAGTTCCACACTATAGGCGGGAGGAAAATTAAGTTTATAGTAAGTAGATGATAGTTATTTAACGTCTTGCTTTTGCCCGCCATTTTTTATTGATTTTGTCCGAAAAAAGGATTTTTCAATAACTTTATCGGTTTTCTCCGTAAATTAAAAGTAATTTTTCTAACAAAGGAGGAAACTTGAAAAAGCTGAAAATTCTAATTGTCACCTTGATTTCACTTTCTTTTCTGCCTTTGACAGAGGTAAAGCCAGCAACGGTTACAGAGGATTTCTCATGCTGGAAATCGATTAACGAACTTTTGATCCTGGTCAAGAAAAGAAGGAGATTCGACGAACCCTTGTGGAACAAAGCTGCCTCGTGCACAGGGTACAAGGAGGCTTTTGGGTATCTGAAAGTGGATGCTGGAATCGATGAGTCAAAGTTCAAAACTATCCTGAGGACCTCATTTGGATTCGAACAGGAGCCCACCAGATCCCAGATAATCAAAAGCTTCCCTTATGAAGTTAAATTCTTCGTCTATGCTTACAATCACCTGGATTCCCTCCAACCCTTCTGTGAAAGGCTTGAAAAATCCAATTCAGGCACGAAAGCTCAAGCCTCTGCTCAAAAGTATTTAGATGAGGGGGATTTGCCCGCAAACGTTAAAATTGTATATCTTTTCGAGGGGCATTCCTTAGGAGCATCAAGATACAATAACAATATTTACGTTGACGTGATCTCAGGTTATATCTTAGGCTCGAAAAACTTAAGCTCGGTTTTAGCCAGGGAGATATATCATTTAGGTGAGAAGGTTCAATTCGTGGAAAAAGAAGATGAGGGATTCAAAAGCATCCAGAGGCTTTTGCATCTTCTGTGCAGTATGGGGATATCCAATCTAGCAGGTTCTGTTCTTTATTCCAAGCCAGAAAAACAGGATGAGATATTGAATGCTGTATATAAAAAGTTCAACGGGATGCAAAGAAATCTGAAGCAGTATTTTACCCAGGCAGAACAGATCTTATCCGCTGCTCTGGTTGAGGGTAAATCCAAGGAAGAGATTGAAAAAGAGATAACCGATAATTTCATTAAAACCTCAGCCTATCATATTCTGGGCTACAAGATGGCTCAGGTTATCGAGGAGAATTTGGGTATAGCCAGGGTCAAGGAGGTAAGAAACGATCCGGTGAAATTCGTTATTATGTATCAGGAGGCAGCCAAAAAATCCGGTAAGGAATTTGTATTTAATCAGAAGATAATAGAGGCTTTGCAAGAGTATGTAGTGAAATAACTATAAAAAATTCTTTTAAAGCCAGGTCGAAAAGACCTGGCTTTTTTTATTTAAATTATAAATTTTGCTTGACAGAGTAATAAAATCCATTTAATATTAATCAAGATTTTCGTTTTTAATTTTGTTTTATGGGGATTTTTGAATAGGGAAAGAAGTTAGTTAAAATCTTTAAATCTTAAACCAGGAGGGTATTATGCCCAAAAGGGGATTAGTATTATCCGGCGGAGGTGCCAAGGGAGCTTTTCAGGTTGGTGTTTTGGAATATCTTTACCAGAAGGGGAAGCTGGATTTCGATGTCGTTTGCGGAGTATCCGTGGGTGCCTTGAATGCTACTCTGGTAGCCCAGGGTGAGTTCGAGAGACTAAAGGAGCTCTGGTTGGGAATAAGAAGAAACGAAGACATATACAAAAAGTATGGCTGGTTGAGTGTAATACTGGGGAAGAAGAATAGCCTTAACGATAATAAACCCCTTAAAGAGCTCATCGACAAATATGTTGATAAGACTAAGATTTTAGAGAACTTCACCGACAAAGGTAAGATATTGAAAATCGGAGTGGTCTCTTTTACCCATGGTCAATACAAGGCGATAGGTCCAACCCATTCATCCTTTGAACAGATGCTTTTAGCCTCAGCCAGTATTCCGATAATGTTCAAACCTCTAAACATATCAGCAGATGATTTGAATGTGGTGGATGGAGGAGTAAGAAACATCACTCCCTTAAAGGATGCCATCGATGCAAAAGCGGATGAGCTGGTGGTGGTTCTGGCATCTCCCCGCCAGGTTCAGCCGGGGAAAAGGGATTATGGAAACCTCCTGCAGGTCATTACCCGAACCTTTGACATATTGGCCAACGAAGTTTACCTGACCGATATCGAGAACTGCGAGTGGTATAACGCTCATCTCAAGGATGATGGAGAACACCGATATATTGATTTAAAAGTGGTTGAGCCGGACGAGTATTTTATGGATACATTGGAATTCAAGCCCGAAAAAATCCGCCAGGCGATCGAGATAGGAAAAGAAAAAGCTGCTGAGGTTTTTGGGTATTGAGTTTGGATTGGATATTCAATTTTCAAATGATCGTATAGTTAGAGCTAAAGCTCTGAGTTGCAATTTGTAACTCAAACCTAAAGGTTATAAAAGATATTCACAAATGGAGGATTTTATGACCGAAGATTTTGAAGGAATTAAGGAATATCTTACTATTACAGTAAGGAATAAAAATATGGCATTCAGTAGAATGAATCAGAACTTCACCTGGGCATTTGCTATAATAACAGCCATACTCGTGGTGATAATTCGTACTGAGAATTTTGAGGAAAACCTATTTACTTGGTTCTTGTTGAATCTCTCTCTACTTTTTTGGTCCATCTTCTTCATAAGATCATGCAAAGAATACACAAATCAGATGAGATTTGTAGGTTTGGAAAAAAATTGTATTTCTCATATCTTCAACATTAAGATAAAAGATGATGTTATCGAAAAATCTTCTTTACAGAAAAAGATTAAGGAATATCATATTGATTGGTATTCTCCCTTAAAGAGACAGAAAATAGTCTGGAAAGTGTTATGGCGACATGGTTTCTTGGGTCTATTGATTGCTATTCTGGTAGTATGGTCGTATGTTGCTCGATTTTTGGACTATTGCGATATATTTGTTTGGATAATTTTACTATTAATAGGTGGTTCTGTGTTCTACTTACTTCAATCTTTATTTTCTGAGACATATTTTAAGTGTAGAGTTGTTGAGGAGTCAATAGAAGGATTGGAATAATTCTCACATTTATTTAGATAACCTTTTATGTTAAAATATGTTAATCAAAAATTTATTATATTATTAGATCTTTATTTTATACACGTTTAATAAAGTTCAGTTTATAGTACCAAGTTTAACGCAGGTTATACTAACCTGCGTTTTGTCTGAAAGGAGAAATTTATGAAATCACATACCCAATATCTCTGGTTTAACACCAAAAAGCACAGGGAGTTTATCAACATAACCGATAAAGTCGAAGAGGCTTTAAGCAAAAGCAAAATAAAAGAGGGATTTATACTTGTATCAGCGATGCATATTACCGCCTCGGTGTTTGTAAACGACTCTGAAAGCGGGCTTTTAGCTGACATAGAGGAGTGGCTGGAGAAATTGGCTCCCTTCAGAGAGGATTACCGGCATCACCGAACCGGTGAGACCAACGGGGATGCCCATCTGAAAAACCTTTTGATGCACCATCAGGTTATGATTCCGGTCACCCGGGGAAAGCTTGATTTTGGTCCCTGGCAGCAGGTTTTCTACGGGGAGTTCGACGGGCAGAGAAAAAAGAGAGTCATTATAAAGATCATCGGGGAATGACTCTTCTAATTCTTGCGCATGTATGTCCAACAAAAAGTAGGGTAAAGAAAGTAGGTTCAAGAATAAAGTGTCAGGGATCAAGGTTTAAAAGTTTAATGGTTTAATGATTTCGGTTGACAAAAACACTTGTTCCGGCTAATTTCTAATCAAGCTTAAGTTTATTCTTTAAATGTTCAGAAGATTAAAACCACATTCGCTCTTGCTTTTAAGCTACCTGGCAGCTATTGGTATTGGTACTTTTCTTTTAGTTCTTCCCATATCCTCGGTAAATGAAAGTCTTTCAATAATGGATGCTGTTTTCACCTCTACATCAGCCATATGCGTTACCGGACTTGTGGTGGTTGATACCGGGACACATTTCACTCTCTTTGGAAAACTGGTGATATTATGCTTGATTCAGCTGGGTGGATTGGGGATCATGACCTTCTCCAGCCTTATGTTTTTGTCTTTAGGAAGAGGTCTTCCTTTTAACTACGGTTGGTTGATTCAGGAATCTTTTACTTACAAACCCACCGGGGACATTTTTTCTCTGATCAAATCGGTTTTCATCTTCACACTCAGCCTGGAGCTTCTGGGTGCTTTAGTCTTGTTTTTCAGATGGCAGGGTGAGCTTCCCCTGCTTGAAGCCATGTTTTTTTCTTTGTTTCATTCAGTCTCGGCATTTTGCAATGCAGGATTCTGTCTGTTCGAGAACAGTTTGGTTACCTACCAACACGATTTAATTATCAATCTCACCATTCCGGCTTTGATAATCCTGGGAGGGATTGGATTTTTTGTGGTTTACGAGATATTTGACAGGATAAAAGGAAAACAGAAAAGAAAGAGATTCTCTCTACATTCTAAGGTTGTTTTTTTAACAACACTTTTTTTAGTTTTTTGGGGGGTTTTGTTTTTGTATGGAATCGAGGCTCAAAATCAGCTTCTTGATTTTACGTCCTCCCATGGGCTTTTGCTCTCTTTTTTTCAGTCGGTAACTGCCCGGACTGCTGGTTTTAACACCGTGGATTTAAACCTTTTGCACAATGCCACCCTCTTTTTTTTGATAATGCTGATGTTCGTGGGTGCCTCTCCTGGTTCGTGCGGGGGAGGGATTAAGACCACCTCTTTGTTTTTGCTTTTGGCTCTGATATGGAATAGGCTATTAGGAAGAGCAACGGTCAACACATTTAAAAGAACTGTTCCCAAAGAGCTGGTAACCAAGGTGATCAGTATTTTTGTTCTGGCTTTTTTGTTCGTCTTTTTGATCACATTTCTTCTTTTGATCTCTCAGCCCCAGGGAGAGAATTTTTGCGAGGAGCGAGGATTTTTCTTGGAATGTCTTTTCGAAACGACATCTGCCTTTGGCACAGTTGGGCTGACCCTGGGAATCACACAAAATCTTAACTTCTGGGGAAAGCTTCTGATAATAATCACCATGTACGTTGGAAGGGTGGGCCTTCTGACTTTAGCTTACGGAGTTGCCAGACGAGAGATTTCCGGGCCGTTCCAGTTTGCCGAGGAGAGCTTAATGATAGGATAAAAGTTTTTAGGAGGTCAGGATGAAAAGATTCGCAATTTTGGGGTTGGGTCATTTTGGATTCCACGTTGCCAAAACCCTTTATCAGGAGGGGCATGATGTTCTGGGGATAGATAACGATAAGGATAAGGTACAGAGGGCTTCGGAATTTTCATCTCAGGCTTTGCTTATGGATGCGACCAATAAGGAGAACCTGAAACCATTAGGACTGGATAAGATGGATGCTGTGGTTGTGAGTACCGGCAAGCTTATCAGCCAGAGTATTTTGATCACGTTGTACCTGAAAGAGCTGGAGGTAAAAAATATAGTTGTTAAGGCATTGAATGAGGATCACGGGGATGTTCTGGAAAAAGTCGGAGCCTCGGAGGTTATTTATCCGGAAAGGGACACCGCAATGAAGCTGGCTAAAAACCTTTCCACTCCTAACATATTGGATTTTCTGCCCTTCTCAGAGGAATACGCTATTGTGGAGTGGGCTCCAACCAGGGAGATAGTTGGATCTTCTTTGAAAGAAGCAAAACTGAGAAACAGATACGATGTCTATGTTATTGCGGTGAAAGAGATAGTTCCCGATCGGATGGTTTTAATTCCTTCACCTGATTTTGTTATCAAGGATTCAGATATTTTGGTGATCATTGGAAAACAGAAAGACCTACAAAAACTACGAGGAGCAAAATAAGCTTTTAAGAAGATTTAAAATCTGTGTAGATGTTTATTTTGAAGTCGTGCATCTATTTGTCAAAGAAATGCTTGACAAATTTCGTCTTATTCTTTAATTGAGACAAAAAGGAGTGCCTGTAAAGATAGTTAAAGATTTTAAGAGGTTTTTAAAATGTATCTCTTTTTTATGGGACACTTCTTTTTTTCTTCTGCCGAGCAAATTTGCTGTTCGGCTTTTTTATTGATGGAGGGATGAATGAAAAGAAAGATTCAGGTAGCAGTTGTTCTTTTGGTTTTTTTGATTTTTTTCAGTATAGCTTCCTTAGCTTACATAAACATCAGCTTGGATGAGCCCTACTTTGGCTTAAAAGGAAACACGGTCAATGACTTAGCTTATGACCCGGACAGAGAAATCGTCTGGATCGCTACCGGAAGGGGAGTAACCAAGTATGAGAGTGGGGAGTTTTTGACCTATGATGAGACCAATGGTCTCAATGCTAATCAGATAGCTGCCCTAGCTGTTTCCGGTTCTTCGGTTTGGTTAGCAGCTTCCTATTCCGAGGTTTTTGAAGGCGAGGTGATTCCCTACGGAGCAGGTTTTGACCTAACCACGGATGACGGAGATAACTGGCGGAGTATTAAACCGGAGCAGGCAAGTCGTGTTGGACAGCTGGCTTACGACCTTGAAGCAAAAAACTCAACCGTCTGGGCTGCATGCTGGTACGGGGGATTAATCCGGAGTACCGATGGCGGGGAAAATTGGGAGAACCTTTTTGTGGATTCGGTAGCCCAAAAGGATTATGAGTTAGGTTATTATGATCTGTTGAGAAACAGGTTCTTCTCGGTTGCGGCAGATACCTCTCCCAGCAAGGAGCAGAGAAGAAAAAATGAGATAAACGATATAGCCTGGGACGGAAGGCTTTTTTGGGTGGGAACCTCAAAAAATCTCCGGTTCACTACGGATTCTCTCTTGAGGAAAACCTGGTTTACCTACGATACCTCCTCCGGGCTGAATTATAATTCCGTCTCCGCTTTAGCCTGTCAGTATATGCATATCGATGCCGATACATTGGATACTCTTTTGTGGGTGGCGACCAGCTATTTCGAAGAAGTGAATGGTGATACGGTCTATTTTGGGGGTGGCTTTAACCGAACTTCAGATTATGGATCACACTGGGATACCTTAACACCGGAGCAGGCTTTTGGCTCTGGGAAAGTGGTTTATGATATGGCAACTTTGGATTCCACCGTCTGGGCTGCTTGCGATTCGGGAGGATTGATCAAAAGTAGATATGATGGAGACAGTATCGTCTGGGAGACCATATTTGACAAATCTCCGGTTAGATCGGTTATTATTCAAATACGTGAGGATAGCACTGTTACATGGTTTGGAACAGTGGACTCGGGGATATATGAGTTTATATATACTTATACAGATGTACCGGATACAGTGAAAAATCACAGATTGCAGGATGGTCTTTCCGGTGATTCGGTGATTAGTGTAAGATTTCAAAGTTACGTGGGCACGAGGATTATCTGGGCAGCCACTGCTCCTACTTCTTTGGGTGGCGAGTACGGGGTAAGCAAATCCACTGATTTCGGAGCTACCTGGGAAACCTGTTTGTCAGGGGAAAGGGTACAGGATTTAGCTTTTGTGGATTCGGTGGTGTTTGCAGCGACCTCCTCCGGAATTAAAAGGTCCTACGATTACGGCGGAACCTGGGAGGAACTGGAGGTGGTGGATAAAGACAACAACTTCAAACCACTTCTACCCGGATTCCGTTCTCTTCTGGTCACAGGAGACACTCTTTTGGCTGGATCGGTTGATGGGCTATGCTGGTCTTTTGATACGGGTAATAAGTGGAAAGTCTATAAATACTTCATTACCTATAACCTCGCCTTGTGGGCGGGGACTGCTGCTGGGATTTATAAGTTCATCTACACCGATTCGGATTCGGCTGACACGGTTTTATCCTATTCCTATGGAGGAGGCTCTGGGATTTCGGGCGATTTTGTGGTGGCTTTGGATGTTCAGGAATATAATGACCAAAAGATAGTCTGGGCTGCAACCCACCCAGCTTACGAGGGATATTACGGGGTGAGCAAAACTACCGACGATGGGGAGAACTGGCAGGTGTTTCTGGATGGGGATAAAGCCTGGAATTTCGATTTCGATGATACGGTAGTCTGGGCTGCTACCAGCTCAGGTCTGAAAAGATCTTATGATTTAGGAGAAACCTGGGAGGTGTTTGAGTATATCTCTGATCAGGAAAATCCGAATCGAAAGATCTTGAGCAAAGAATATTATGCGGTTTTGGTTGTGGGGGATAGCATCTGGGCTGGTAATTTGGACGGGCTGGTAAGAATAAAAAGGGATGCGACCCCGGGTGATCCTGGAGATGTTTTCAGAGTAGAGGTGAGCGCACCACAGGCTTATGCTTATCCCTCTCCTTTTTCTCCTTATTTTCTCACGGGTAAAACCAGGATAAGATTTGAAGTACAAAAACCAGGAGAGGTTACAGTAAAGATATATGATTTTGCAATGAATTTGGTTACGACAAAAGAACAAGAATGTGTTGATATTGAAGGCTGTGAAGCCTTATGGGATGGAAGAAACGATAAGGGTGAGGTGGTAGCCAACGGAGTTTATTTTTTCAAAATAGAATCACCGGCAAAGACCCAGTGGGGCAAGGTAGTGGTGATTAAATAAAAACTTTTTTTCTAAACGAGGAATTCGAAAACTCAGGAGAGAAAATGTCAGCTTTAAGATCTTTTGGAGTGCCAGGATTCAGTTTTGTTAGAATAAAATCAGGGCGAGTTAAATTCTTGCCTTTTCACTCCAGATATCATTCTTTGGTCCTGTTGGTTTTTTTCATTTGCTTTTTTATACAGACGCAAACCTTTGCTGACACCGGGGAGGGTGGTTATGCTGGCTCTTTTTTGCTTTTAGGACTGGAGGGTAGAGCGGTTGGAATGGGGCAGGCGTTTGTGGGGGTTGCTGACAATGCGGGAGGAGCACTGTGGAACCCGGCCGGAACAGCTCAGCTTGAAAGCCGCACCTTCGGAGCCTCGTATCGAAAGATGTTTTTCGACCGGGGGATGGGATGGGTTGGTTATGCTCAACCGGTAAGGGGTGAAGCAGCGGTTGGATTAAGCTGGATCAACGCAGGGGTGGCAGACGTTGTGGGAAGGGATCTTGAGGGAAATCCCACTGAGGAGATTGACAACTACCAGAACGCAGTCCTTTTCAACTTCGCCCGAAAAATGCATGAGAAACTATTTTTAGGATTAAATATCAAATACATCCAATACAATCTGGCTAATATTTCAGCTTACGGGGTAGGATTCGATTTCGGTGCGATGGGAAGACCGATACCAGATTTAAGGATCGGAGCCTGCATCCAAAACGTGGGATTGAAATACTCCTGGAACAGCGGGGATTACTGGAGCGAACGTGGGGAGCAGGGAACGGATACCAAAGATGATTTCCCAATTAATTTCAAATTTGGTGCCTCCTATCTTCTTTTTGAAAAAGATCTTCTTTTAGCCTTGGAGATCGATAAAAACGAAAAACAGGATGCCAGATTTTATCTTGGTGCCGAATATAATATGATTAAAAGAATCTCTCTGAGAGCAGGATATAACGATGAGCTTTTAAGTTTCGGTGCCGGTATAAGACATAAGTTTGAAAAGTTCACGCTTAATTTCGACTATGCCTTTGTGTCATCCAAGGTGGAGGAGGATCCGGATCATCTCTTCTCAATAGGGGTCGGTTTTTAAGATGAAAAAGATATTGTTTTTAGTTTTTACCATAGCATTTTTTTCAAAAAGTCTTTTAGCTCAAATGCCCTCCCAGGCTGAAAATCCGGGGATGAGCTTTTTAAAGATCGGTATGGGTGCGAAAGCATCAGGCATGGGGGAGGCTTTTGTGGGAAAGGCGGACGGGCTTTCATCTTTATACTGGAACCCTGCCGGAATTTCCGAATCCCAGGGGATTGAGATCACCTTCATGCACAACCAGTGGTTTCAGGATATAACCACCGAATATCTCGCATCTGCCCTGAAAGTAAAAGGCAACGTCTTTGCCTTCAGCCTCACCCTAAATCAGGTTCCTGACATACCCAGAAGGACAAAACCAACCGATGTTCCTCTGTCCACCTACGATGCCCACCAGGCAGCATTCGGGATTTCCTTCTCCAGAAAGATAACCCCCAAAATCAGTTTGGGTTTTTCAGGAAAATGGCTCTATGAGAAAATAGATATAAGCTCTGCATCCGGTTTGGGGATGGACCTGGGAGCTTTATTTTCACTTCTGAAAAATATGAAGTTAGGCCTGGTGGTATCCAATTTTGGTCAGAAGATAAAATTCGAACAGCAGGAATTTTCACTGCCAACAGCCTACAAGGCAGGATTTTCCTATTATCTTTATAACGATTATCTGAAGGGGGATTTCTCTTTTGATCTGGATGCGGTCAAGCTTGACCAGGATTCAGATCTTAAAATCCATTTTGGCCTGGAGTATCTTTATTCTGGGATTTTAGCTTTAAGGGGTGGTTACCAGTTGGGGTACGATGAGAAAAGCTACACTCTGGGATTTGGTTTGAAAATGAAATCCTATGGTCTGGATTATGCTTTCGTCCCCTTTGAATCCGATCTTGGAAGCACCCACCGGATCTCTTTGAACCTCAGGATTAAGTAACAGAGAAAGCTTATGGCGAAATACAAAATTGCCTGGCTGCCCGGGGATGGAATCGGAAAGGACGTGATGGAAGCAGCCAGAATCGTTTTAAATAAAATGAGCTTTGATGCTGAATACATACCCGGAGATGTGGGCTGGGAGTTCTGGAAATCGGAGGGGAATCCTTTACCGGAAAGAACGGTTGACCTTTTGAAAAACACCGATTGCTGCCTTTTCGGGGCGATAACCTCCAAGCCCAAGGAGGAGGCTGAGGCTGAGCTTCATCCGGCTCTGGTAGGAAAGGGATACGTTTACTACAGCCCTATTGTGAAGATTCGCCAGCAGTTTAACTTGAGGACCAACTTAAGACCCTGCAAGGCATTTGAGGGAAATCCCTTGAATTATAAGGATGGTATCGACCTGGTGGTTTTCCGGGAGAACACCGAGGATCTATATTCGGGAGTGGAGTTTCATCCCCTTCCCCCTGAGGTAATGGAGGTACTGCTTAAGCACCATCAGAGGATGAAAAAATTCGAGAAGACGAAATTAGAGGACATTGCAGTTTCTTTGCGAATAGTCACAAGGAAGGCAGCTCAGAACATCACCAGGGATGCTTTCGAGTATGCTGAAAAACACAGAAGAAAATCGGTTACCATAGTTGAAAAA
>LJUW01000007.1 GCA_001304315.1 candidate division Zixibacteria bacterium SM23_73_2
GCCCAGGGTCTGATCCCAGAGCTGGCTTCCGGATAGAGATTGGTTCCATATCGAGAATGTTATCTGGTAAGAACCGGTCTGGGGAACATTGTTACTGTCCTTTAAAACACCCTGAAAATTAATATACTTTGGAATCTCCGCAAAAGCTAAAGACGAAAAAGCGATGAAGATAAAAACAAAAAAGATAAACATCACCTTTTTCATTACTACACCCCTTATTTTAAGTTTTTTGCTTTTCCCCTATATTATTACCCAAGTCAAATTAAAAACTTACTCTTATGCCTCTTTTGAACAGAATGATTATTGACCAAAGTGTTTTTATTAATTTCGGTAAATTTGGGTTTTATTTTAGTATTCGAGTTAAGAAAATGTTAAATCCTACGTTCCCATCTCCCAGGAAGCCAGATATTTTCTCTGCTCCGGGGTCAGTTTATCGATTTTTACTCCCATGGATGAAAGCTTTAAACGGGCGATATCCTGATCGATCTTCTGGGGAACGGCAAAAACCTTATTGGTCAAAATCTTAGCTTTTTTGACCAAATACTCAACCGAAAGAGCCTGGTTGGCAAAGCTCATATCCATAACCATAGCCGGGTGCCCTTCTGCAGCCGACAGATTGACCAGCCTCCCCTGGGCTAACAGATTTATTCTCTTTCCGTTTTTAAGGGTATACTCCTGAACGAATTCGCGTACTTCCCTTTTCTTTTTAGACAGCTTTTCCAGACCGGGTATGTCCAGCTCCACGTTAAAATGGCCTGAATTGCAGATTATGGCGCCATCCTTCATCAGCTTGAAATGCTCCCTGCGAATCACGTTGATATCCCCGGTAACGGTTACGAAAAGATCGCCGACCTTAGAAGCTTCCCGGATAGGCATAACCCGGTATCCATCCATAACCGCCTCGATCGCCTTTAAGGGGTTAACCTCGCAGACCACGACATCCGCACCCATCCCCTTAGCCCTGGAAGCCACTCCTCTTCCGCACCAGCCGTACCCGCAGACCACGAAGGCCGAGCCGGACAGAAGGATATTGGTAGCTCGCAAGATCCCATCAATGGTGGACTGACCGGTGCCATAACGATTGTCAAAGAAATGTTTTGTCTTGGAATCGTTAACTGCTATTATGGGGTATTTCAAAACCCCGTCTTTCTCCATGCTCCTCAGGCGAATAACCCCGGTGGTGGTCTCCTCGGTTCCGCCAATTACGTCTTTTATCAAATTCGATTTTTTGGTATGCAGGGTTGAAACCAGATCAGCCCCATCGTCCATGGTTATATCGGGTTTCAAATCTAAGGCAGCGTTTATATGCTGGTAGTAGACCCTGTCAGATTCTCCTTTTATCGCAAAAACCGGGATTTTATAATCCTTTACCAGAGAGGCAGAAACCTCATCCTGGGTGGAAAGGGGATTGGAGGCACACACAACGCAGCTTGCTCCTCCCGAAGTCAAAGTGCTCATCAGATTTGCCGTTTCAGTGGTCACATGAAGACAGGCAGATATTTTTATTCCCCTAAAGGGCTTCTCTTTATGAAATCTCTTTCTGATTAATCTCAAAACAGGCATATTCTTTTCTGCCCATTCGATCCTTAATCTTCCCTCTCTGGCTAATTTTTCATCTTTTATGTCATATCTCATCTTTATCTCCTGTGTTTAGCAAGAAAATTTTCCAAAGGAAGCTATGGTACTCTCAAACAAGTTTTGGATTTTTCTTGCCCGTAATTCTGTACTTTAAACTTTAAACTGATAAACTCTTAAACTTTTAGACTTTGCTATAAACTTCCTTTTTCAACTCCTCAACCTTATCCGTTTTCTCCCAGGTGAAATTTGGTTCGGTTCTGCCGAAATGGCCATATACCGCAGTGGGTAAATATATGGGCCTTCTTAAATCCAACATCTCTATCATCCCTTTGGGGGTAAGCTCGAACTTCTTTTTGACCATCTCCACCAGTTTTGATTCCGAAACCTTACCGGTGCCATAGGTATTGACCATAATCGATACCGGCTCAGCCACCCCGATGGCATAGGCTAACATAACCGTACACCTTTCCGCCAGATCACTGGCTACTATATTTTTGGCAATATACCTTGCCATATAAGATGCTGAGCGGTCAACCTTGGTCGGATCTTTGCCGGAGAATGCCCCGCCCCCGTGGGGAGCGATCCCCCCGTAGGTATCCACGATTATCTTCCTGCCGGTCATACCAGTATCGCACTGAGGACCACCGATCACGAACTTACCAGTAGGATTTATCAAAAATTTGGTTTTCTCATCGAAATATCTCTCACCCAGAACCGGTTTTATAACCTGGTTTATCAATTGCTGTTTTGCCTCATCAGTGATCTTTTTTCCGGTATGATCTAAAATATCTTCAGTATGCTGGGAGGAGATAACCACGCAATTTACTTTCTGGGGATTCCCATTTTGATATTCTACTGTCACCTGTGATTTCCCATCAGGTCCAAGATAGTCGAGGATGTTCTTCTTTCTCACCTCAGCCAGCCTTCGGCAAAGCTTTTGGGCCAGCATAATCGGCAAAGGCATGAGCTCGGGGGTCTCCTTACAGGCATAGCCCACCATAAGCCCCTGATCTCCGGCTCCGCCTGTAACCACTCCCTGGGCGATATCCGGAGACTGATTCCCGATGGCGTTAAGTATCGCGCAGGTATTGTAAGAGAATCCATATTTGGGATGAGTATACCCGATCTGTTTCAAGAGTCTCCGTACCAAACCGTTTATGTCAACATAACCGGTGGTGGTGATCTCTCCCCCGACGATAACCAATCCCACGGTTATAAAGGTCTCGCAGGCAACCCTTCCATTTATATCCTGTTTTATCACCTCATCCAGAACCGCATCCGATATCTGGTCGCAGATCTTGTCCGGATGTCCTTCGGTAACCGATTCCGAGGTGAAGAAAAAGTTTCTTTTATTCATTCCTACTTCCTTTTTTAACTTTTGTCAACCGATACTAAGAAACTAAATTTTAATTTATATTTGCGTTAATCCATTCACAAACCCGAATCCTCTCCCTCAGAAGAAAAAAACAAACAACCTCCAGTACCTAAAACCTACATTAATAGAACCCTACCTCAGACGAATCCCCGACGTTCAGCCGGTTAAAAGTGCCGTGTACCGTGGCGTTGACCCCGATAAGGGAGGAATCCAGAAGACAGGAGTTAACCTCTGCACCCTGGTTGATGATCGAATTTCTGATTATGGTGCTTCTGACCACGGCTTTATCAGCCACCGAGACATAGGGTCCGATAACCGAGTTTATGATCTTAGCTTTTTTTGAGACATAGACCGGCGGTATCAGAACCGAACCGGCTATCCTTCTTGCTTTCTTGAACCTGGACAGAAGATGCCGGTTGGTCTCAAGCAAGGTTTCAACCTTTCCGCAGTCATACCAGCCCTCCACGTTAAACACCGAGAACTTGGTTCCTTTCTGGATCATCAATTGCAAAACATCGGTGAGCTGGTATTCTCCGCTGGTTTTTATCCCCTCGGTGACAACTTTTTTTAAGCACTCCTTAAACAAATCGGTGGTTTTGATATAATATATTCCCACGATCGCCTGGTGGCTGGTGGGATTCTCCGGCTTCTCAACCAGCCTTCTGGCATATCCCTTCTCTATCTCCACAATGCCGAACCTTCTGGGATTCTCAACCCATTTGGTGCCTATGGCATCCTCGTTCTTTTTAAGTACAGTGGAAAGGTTCGCCTTGATTATGGTATCCCCCAAGATAATGAGAAGCGGTTCGTTCTTTCTGAACTTGGGGCTGGCTAAATGCAGGGCAAAACCCAGCCCCTCCAACTCCTCCTGGTAGACAAACCTGACTTTGAAATCATAGTTCTTCCTCACGTATTCAACGATCTTCTCCCCCAGAAAACCGATTATGAAAATTATCTCATCGAATTTTATCTTCTTGAGGCCATCCAGTATGTGTCCCAGCATCGGCTTGTCCGCCACCTGCAGAAGACCCTTGGGAGCGGTGTGAGTGTGAGGCCTTAACCTCGTCCCTATTCCTGCTACCGGAATCACTACCCTCATTTTCCTCTCCTGAATTTGATCATTTTATCACCCCCAGCCAGTCGATCAAAAGAAACTGAGCCCTCCCGATCAAAAGCGATACTCTGGCCATTACAGTATAACCAAAAGATGCTCCAAAAGCAACCATTATAAAAACTATCCCCACATTGGCGAAAAATCCCAAGACCCCTTTATGCTCCTTGGAGAAATAAAAATATATCAAGGTGGAAATTACCCCAACGATCACAACCAATCCAGATAGAAACATGAACAACCCTGAAAAACCAGAAACCTCGGTAAAAGTACTTCTGGTTTGGGGAAGGACTATCCCGTGAAGCTGTTGAATCAAGGTAATCCCGGCTGTATTCCCGATCACGAAAGCCAAAGAGAACCTGGAGATCCAGGAGATCTTGGGTATGAAACGGGTGAACATCAAAATCCCTAAAATACCGGGGATAACCAGAAGATACTGGTGATATTGGATAAGGGGATTCACCAGCTGCTGTTTTATGATGCTGTGCCAGACCAGTCCAATATAATAACCAGCTGATATCCCGGCGAAGATGTGTTCAGCCAATTTGTAGAAAGGATTGTCCTTGTAAAGAAAACTGTAGATGCACAGGGTTAAAAAAGCAGCGAGGTAGGTTCCCAAAATCTCCAGGCTGATCATCTTCCTTTCCTCCTGGTGGCGAAATAACTGATGTTGCCAATCAAAATGAAAAAAATTATCAAAAAATGTATGATCGATTGTGGTCCCATTCCAATGGTAGCCCAGCCGTAATTTTCGGATAGGCTCTCGTATTCCGCAGCTCCCTTCATCCCCCCTAAAAGTCCAACCATCTGTTTGGTCTGGAGAAAGGAATAGCATCGGGGAGCCATAACCGCGGTAACTCCAGCACCCATGGGAAGCCCGAACTGGGCATTGACGATGGATACCCAGTACTCCACTGTAGCGTTATCCGAGACGACGAACAGGAAATCCACGTCATCGTAATTTTTCACCTCCTGCATCAGAGGCAAAGAATCCAAAGGATTATCGTAGTTATCGTAGGGGAAGATATCCTTGATGTTCCTTCCCATTCCTAACATCACCGCCTGATATCCGTATTTGTAGCCTAAGTTTACGTAATCTATGCCATAAACTTTGTCAAACTCATTCGCCACGTTTATAACCACGTTTTCCATAACCGATAAAGAGCCTAAAGGAATGGTGGTAAGCGTTATAACCCTTAAGTTATTTCTGAACATATGCCGCATTGCCGCATAGGACATGGGTTCGGTTTCGGGCAAGGTAGAGGGATAGTAATCGAAGGTTAAAATAACGACCGAGCCCTCTTCTAAGCTCTCGATCTTATCATATAAGTCCTTTGCCTCCTGGGTCACCCCGATGGGAAGCCCCAGAGGAAATAAAAGGGGTAAGATCGCTGCTAAACCGATCATCAAATAGATATATCTTCTATCGATCTCTTTAAACTTGGCTTTTAAATCCAAGGATATTCCTTTCTACGTCTGGATATAATTTATCGATTTCTCCCTGAATTTCAACGGTTTTTTTGAGATAGTAGGGGCAATTCATGAATTGCCCCTACTATTTTTAAAGTACGGATTCTGTTCAACAGCCTGTTTTTATTCCTATCTATGACAAAACCTTCTCTGTCTTTTTTCATTCTAACACCATAAAAAAGAAAATTTCGGTTATTTTAATATACTTTTTAATAAATTTCTAAATTTGAGTATGATATACCTTGCATTTGTTGTTATCTCTCATCTCTTGATGTCCACTCATAAATATCTTTGAAATATTTTTTATGATCTAAACTGTAGTTGGTTGATGAGGGGTTCTCTCTATCCAATTCCCATTTCAGGGGATTGTTCACTATATATTCTCGTATGTTATTTAATTCCTTTTCATTGCGGATAATATGCTCGTAATAATTACGTTGCCACACCGGTGCACCAGGGACGTTACGGATCTGGTTGATCTTTTTAGCCGCTGTGGATTTGAATCCTCGAACTATCGCTCCGATTGTCCGGGATGGCGACCGAAAAGGTGTAGGGGCATCTTTTGTAGGGGCGTATTGCAATACGCCCCTACAAATAAAAATTATGCCGTGTATGTGATTAGGCATTAATATAAACCTATCCAATTGAACATTGGTCCGAATTTCACCTGTTTTCAACCATTTATCTGCAACCACCTGACCATATTCATTAAAAACCATTTCCCCATCAATAATCTCCCCCATTAAACACTTCCTTCGATATGTACAAATGGTAATAAAATACCCACCTAATTGTGAATAATCATAATTTTTCAATCTTATTGAATGACGATGGTGTTTTTGGGGATTATATTTCATGCTATTCTCTTTTTTATCATATACACAATCGCTACCCCTTGCCGAATGTCAAATACATTCTCATCTATAGAACCATCAGGGCATCTCCTGTTGAGGTAACCCTATTTAAGTTCTTCAAATATGATTTCAGCATTTTATTTGCAAAAATAAATTTCGGCAACGATCAAAATATTCTCATTCATTTTTAATCTGCCTACTGAATACTTATTTATTATAATTAATCACTGAAAGATATTCAACATTGAAGGAATAAAACTGTATTTTTAATCACAAAATCTTATTATTATTCCCTTTTCCCCTTGACCAGAATGTTGGAGTAAAAGGACATATTGTCCAGAACGATCCCGGTGCCCCGGACTACGCAGGTTAAGGGATCCTCAGCCACGTTAACCGCCAGGTTGGTCTCCTCCCTTAATCTTTTGTCCATCCCCCTTAGAAGCGCTCCCCCTCCGGTTACGATTATTCCCCGATCCAGAATGTCGGAAGCAAGCTCCGGAGGAGTTTGTTCCAGAGCCTGCCTAACCGCCTCGATGATCGCATTGATTGGTTCGGATAGCGCCTCCCTGATCTGGGCTGAGCTTATCCTCAGGGTCTTGGGTATTCCATCCACCAGGTCCCTTCCCTTAATCTCCAAGGTGGTTTCCTCGTTTAAGGGATAAGCTGAGCCAATCTTGATCTTTATCTGCTCAGCAGTCCTTTCCCCTATCAGGAGGTTGAAGTTCCTTTTTAAATAAAGCATAATAGACTCGTCCATCTCATCCCCGCCTATCCGTATGGAGATGTTGTTCACTATCCCGCTTAAAGCTATAACCGCTATCTCGGAGGTTCCTCCTCCGATGTCTATCACCATGCTTCCGGAAGGCTGGTCAACCGGAAGCCCTACCCCTATTGCAGCTGCCATGGGCTCCTGAATGAGATAGACCTCCCTTGCACCAGCATTTTCAGCAGAATCCCTGACCGCTCTTCTCTCCACCTCGGTTATCCCCGAGGGAACCGAGATCACGATCCTCGGTTTCATAAGATAGCGGTGCCGTACCACCTTTCGGATGAAATTGGACAGGAGCAGCTCGGTTATCTCGAAATCGGCTATAACTCCATCTTTAAGGGGGCGGATGGCTGAAATTGCATCTGGAGTTCTCCCCAGCATCTCCTTTGCCTGAGAGCCGACCGCAACCACCTTTTTGGTTGATAATTCAATAGCCACCACCGAGGGTTCGTTCAGGACAATTCCCATGCCCTTCACGTAAACCAGGGTGTTGGCGGTGCCTAAATCTATTCCGATGTCATTGGAGATAAAATCAAAAAATGACATTCATTCCTCCTCTTGCTGGAGAGGAAAAGAATCCTTTGTATCTTCCTCTCCGGTATAGATATATCTTTTAATAAGAGGAACCCAGGAGCTCCACTTCTCTCCCAGTGTTTTGTGCTTTTCTATTATACGTGTAAAAGCATCCGCCTGGGCATCCATCTGATCCGCATAATGGAGTATTATTGCCTCGATGGTCTGGGGAACCACAGGAGATGCTAATTCCAGCTCTCCCTGATGAGAAAGGATCAGATGTTTTAACTGTAAAGAGAGGCTTGGGGGAAAATCTTTTATTTTCTCTATCCTTTTTGAGAGAATATCATAACCAGAGACCACGTGCCCGATCAACCTCCCCTCGTCAGTGTAATCGATAAAGCCCCCGGTTTTATATTGGGTTATCTTGCCAACGTCGTGAAGGAGTGCTCCGGCTAAAAGCAGGTCCCTTTTGATCAGAGAATACATCGAAGCTGCTTTCTCGCAGAGCTCGGTCACCCGGAGGGTATGTTTCAGAAGTCCTCCTACCATGGAGTGATGCCACAGTTTTCCTCCGGGAGCAACCTTGAGTTTTTCCACAAATTCCGAATCGTCTAAAAAAAACTCTAAAAGTTTTTTCAAATTTAAATCTTTTATACTTTTGGCATAATCTGTGAATTTCTTCAATTGTGAATCCAGATCCTCATCAACTTTTGGCAGAAAATCTGCAGGATCGATTTTCTCTCCTTCGGGTTTTTGGAGATTCTCCAATTTCAACTGCAGGGAGTTTCTATAGGTCAGGGCAACACCCTTGACTTTCACCACCTCACCTACATCAGCGGTCTGGAAGAATTCTTTGGCCTTGTCCCAGATCACAGCATCGATTCTTCCTGAACCGTCCCCCAGCTCCAGCTTTAAAAACTTCTGTCCATCGTATTCCTTTAGCTCTTTTTTTCGCAAAACGAAAAAATCCAAAACCAAAATTCCGGGTTTTATGTCTTTTACAAAAAGATTTTTCATAATCTTATTACTTCATACGAATTTGTTATATAAATACCACATTTTAAAGTTGAAAGTCAAGGATAAAATTCAAAGCTGAAATTAAACTTTTCTATAAAAATCTACAAAAATTGCTTTCCTCTTCTCATTTTGAAATCTGGGACAAAAAAATCCAAAATAAAGTCAAAGTTTAAAAAACTCTTATTTTTCAGGCTCTCACACGAGGTAAGATGAAAATGCTTTTGGCATTTCTTAAATTTTTTAAAAAAAGACTTGACAGGAGGATAATTTTTTAATATAATCATTTTCCCCTTGAAGAGGGTGTGCCCTGTAGCCTTGGGATTGCTTCCCACCCCCCCTCTACCCATCCAAGGCAAAACACCCTCTTTCCTTTTTTTATTCTCTTCTTTTCCAACACCTTCACCCTTATCACGTATTAAGGTGGGTTCAGAGCCTGAAAGTTTCAGCCGATTTAAGTTCTTGACAACACTTCAAATTTAAATATATTTGGTTTGTTCTGCTATGATAGAAAAAGCGAAAGTGGCGGAATTGGGATACGCGCTGGACTTAGGATCCAGTCCCGTTTCGGGTTGGGGGTTCGAATCCCCCCTTTCGCAAAAGATACCCAAAGACAAAAAGCAAAGGAGAATAATTGAAAGTTCAGGTTAACAAAGAGAAGGACTGGAAAAGAACTTTAGAGATAGAGATAGAAAAGGAGGAGGTGGAGAAAGAATACCAACAGGCTTTTAAGGAGATAAAAAATAAATCGAAAATCCCGGGATTCCGCCCGGGAAAAGCCCCCCTGGCTATAATCAAATCCAGGTACCAGGACGTTGCCACCGGAGATGTGATGAGAAATCTGGTTCCCAGGGCTTACCAGGATGCTTTAAAGGAGAGTAATTTAATACCCGTCTCTGACCCGGTTTTAAAGGAAATCGATCTTAAGCCCGGTTCTCCTTTGAAATTCAAAGCTGAAATAGAAATACTCCCCCAGGTGGAGGTGAAGGATTACCGGGGTCTGGCAATTACCAAAAGGAAATTCGAAGTTAAGGATGAGGATCTGGATAAAAACATCGAGTTTTTGAAAGAGCAAAACGCAACCTTAAATCCGGTGGAAAGAAAAGCCAAAGAAGGTGATTTTATACTGGTGGATCTGGAGAAACTGCCGGGAAATGGGGTAAAGGGGGAAAAAGCCGCTGATCAGCAGGTCCTTTTGGGCAAAAACCTTTTGCCTGAGTTTTTCGATGCTTTTTTAAATTCCCGGGCAGGCGAACAAAAGGATTTCGAGGTGTCCTATCCTGACAATTACCGGGACAAGGAGCTGGCCAACAAAAAAGTCAAGTACAGGGTACAGATAAAGGAGGTAAAGGAGAAGGTCTATCCTGAGATGGATGATTCCTTTGCCAAAACCTGTGGTTTTTCAGATCTTCTGGATATGAGGCTGAAAATAAGAAAGGATTTAGAAAGGAAAGCTGAGGAGGAGAGCGTAAGGGATTTGCAAGACCAGCTGATAAAAAAGGTCATAGAGAAAAACGACTTCGAGGTACCGGAAAGCTATGTGAAAAATTCATTGGATTCGGTGGTGGAGGATTTCAAGAAAAATTACGAAAAAATAGATGAGGAAAAGATAAAAGAGCAATATCAGGATCTAATAAAGAATGGATTCAAATGGAAACTACTTCTGCATCAGATAGCAGAAAAGGAAAGGATGGAGGTTTCCTCCGAGGACGTGAAAGACTGGACCCAGAACTTTGCCAAAAACAACAATCTCACCCTTGAGAAGGCCAGGGAGTTTTTAGCCAAGCAGAAGAAGCTGGAGGACCTAAAGGAGACCATCCTGGAGAAAAAGGTCCTAAACCTGCTTGAAAGAAACGCCATAATAGTTGAAGACCAAAAAATAGATACCAAGGAAAAATAGAAAAGGAGCGATCCATGACCTTAGTTCCCATAGTCGTTGAGCAGACCGGCAGAGGAGAGAGGGCTTACGACATCTTCTCGAGGCTTTTAAAGGACAGGATTATCTTCATCGGCTCTCCGATAGACGACAACGTTGCCAACCTGGTCATCGCCCAGTTGCTTTTTCTGGAGGCTGAGGATACGGACAAGGACATCAACATCTACATCAACAGCCCCGGCGGAATTGTTCCCTCCGGGCTGGCTATCTACGACACCATGCAGTTCGTCAAGCCCGACATCGCCACCACCTGCGTGGGCATGGCAGCTTCCATTGCAGCTTTGCTTTTGGCAGCCGGAACGAAAAACAAAAGGGCAGCTCTGCCCCATTCCCGGATGATGATCCACCAGCCCTGGGGAGGGATCCAGGGTCAGGTAACTGACATCGAGATCCACACCAAGGAGATGGTGATCACCAGAAAAATAATTAATGAAATTTTAGCCTCTCACACCGGCCAGCCCATAGAGAAGATCGAGAAGGACACTGACAGAAACTTCTTTATGTCCCCCCAGGAGGCAAAGGATTATGGTTTGGTGGATGAGATCTATGCTAAAAGGAAAAAATAATTATCGGAGAATAATAAAACGCTTTACTTTAGAAATTCAAAACGTCAACTCTTAATAATATAAGTTTTAATGGAAGATGGAAAAATATAAATGCGAGTTCATTGAATTTTTGGTAAAGAAGAAAGCTCTGGAGTTCGGCGAGTTCGTGCTTAAAAGCAAAAGGATTTCCCCCTACTTTTTCAACACCGGAAAATTCGATGATGGCGAAAGCGTATCCCAGTTAGGATATTTTTATGCCAAAAAAATAACCGAGGACATAGGAGTTGATAAATTCGACATACTCTTTGGTCCCGCTTACAAGGGAATACCTCTGGCTCTGGCAACATCCATTGCATTAAAAGAACGTTTTGAAATCAACAGGTCATTTGCCTTTGACAGAAAAATTGCCAAAGACCACGGGGAAAAAGGTCTTTTCGTGGGTGCGAAAATCGAGGAGGGCAAAAGGATTTTGATTTTGGACGATGTCTTCACCACCGGAGAGACCAAACAGAACTTGATTGACGCCATAAACAGTGTGGCTGACGTTTCCTATGCTGGTGTTCTGATCTCTTTGGACCGGGAGGAGAAGGATGATTCCGGCAAAAGCGCCATAGCCGAGTTCACCCAGAAAACCAAAATTCCGGTCCTCTCCATTCTAAAAATCTCTGAGGTGACAGAATACCTTTATAACAAAGAGATAGACGGTAAAATCTACATAGATTCGGAGGTAAAAAAGAAGTTAGATAACTATCTTTCTAAATATGGAATTTAAAAAATAATTTAAAACCCTCTAATTCTTTAAAAGGAAAAAAACTAAAAAACGAATTTTTAAAGGATTTGAAGTAAATCTTTAAGGATTTTTATGCCTTTTAAAATAAAGACTGCTCGGTTTGTGAAAACCGTTTACAGCCTTGACCAGCTTCCAAAACAGAACTTCCCCCAGATAGTTTTTGCCGGAAGGTCTAACGTGGGAAAATCATCCCTTATAAATACTCTGGTGGGGCAAAAAAACTTAGCCAAGACCAGCTCAACCCCCGGAAAAACGGTGAGAATAAATTTTTTTCTGGCAAATGAAAATATCTTTTTGGTTGACCTTCCTGGATACGGTTATGCCAAAACCTCTAAAAAGGAAAAAAAAGTCTGGGGAGCTTTAATCGAGGAATATTTAAAAGAAGCTGAGAATTTAAAAGGGGTGATACAGATAATGGACATAAGGCATCCACCTTTTGAATCAGATCTCGGCCTTTTGGAATTTCTATCTTTTTATAATAAAGAGACTCTTGTGATTTTAACCAAATCTGACAAGCTTACCAGATCCAAAATGATTGAAAGCCAAAGAAATGCAAAAGAGATTCTTAAATTGAATGAGAATTCATTGGTAACTTTCTCAGCTAAAACCAAAAAAGGTAAAGACCAGATATTAAAATGGATAGGTTCACTTATAAAGAAATGAGGAGCATATGTCAGTAAGGATCGTCTTAGGAACCCAGTGGGGGGATGAGGGAAAAGGCAAGGTGGTGGATATCCTCTGTGAGGAATCTGATATCGTAGTCAGGTATCAGGGAGGTGCAAATGCCGGTCATACCGTGGTGATAAACAACGATAAATTCATCCTTCATCTCATACCCACCGGTATTTTACATCCTGACAAAACCTGTGTTATCGGTAATGGCGTTGTTTTAGATTTGGACCAACTCTTTTTGGAACTGGATGAGTTGAAAAATAAGGGTATTAATACAAATGAAAGGCTTTTTGTCTCCGATTCAGCTCATCTGGTAATGCCCTATCATAAGCTGATCGAAGAGCTTAACGAGCAGAATAAAGGAGAGGATAAAATAGGAACAACCAAAAAGGGCATCGGTCCTGCTTATCTGGACAAGATCGGAAGAACAGGTATAAGAGTAGCTGATCTTCTGGATTCAGATCTTTTCAACAAAAAGCTCAAGCTCAATTTAGAGCTAAAAAAATCCTGGCTGGCGAATCTCTCCTATAGTCAATTAAAAGATTTGGAAAAAGAATCGAAAGAGTTGTTAAAGTTCAAAGAAAGACTTCTGCCCATGGTAGTGGACAGCTCGGTTTATCTGAACAATGCCATAAAAAATGGTAAAAACATATTATTCGAGAGCGCCCAGGGAACCCTTCTGGACATAGACTTCGGAACCTATCCCTATGCCACCCCTTCCCATACTTCGGCAGGAGGAGCATGCATCGGCTCAGGAGTGGGACCTACTTTTATAGACGAAGTTATCGGGGTAGTAAAAGCTTATACCACCAGAGTAGGGAATGGTCCCTTTCCTACTGAACTTAATGAGGGAATGGGGGAGATGTTGCAGAAAAAGGGGGATGAGTTCGGAGCAACAACCGGAAGACCCCGAAGGTGCGGGTGGCTGGATCTAGTACTTTTAAAGCGCTCGGTTAGAATCAATGGAATCAGCAAGCTTGTTATCACAAAATTGGATGTTCTGGATGAGTTCGAAACCATTCCAGTCTGCGTTGGATATAAATGTAAGGATAAAAATCTGGATGAATTTCCAAACGATATAAAAACTCTAAACAACTGCGAACCTGTTTACAAAGAAGTTCCAGGATGGGAAGAAAGCATAAAAGGTTTGACCAATTATAATGATCTGCCTGATAAAGCAAAATCCTATTTGGATTTTATACAGAAAAGATTAGAAGTTCCTATTTTTATTATTTCGACCGGGTCAAAAAGGGAAGAGACGATTATTGTTTGATTATTTGGAGCGCAACAACTTGTTGTTGCATAATGAACAAATGAAAACATTACTACAAATTAGGAGTGCAACAATTTTTGTTGCTCTTTTTATCTAAAATAAGTTCTTATAAATATTTTATCTCGTACCAGGTCACCAAATCTAACGCAATACGAATAAAGAAAAATTGCTTTTCCCTCACATTTATCTCTGGAGTGTTAGCCTTCAGGCTAACTTGGACAAGCGTAAGCTTGACCCAATTTTTGTATTAATGAAGTTCGTAGGTCGATCCGAAGGATTGATCCTTTAGATCGATTTTCCAAAATCGACATTTTTATTTTGTCGAAATTGGAATTTCGACCTACCTCTTTTTCTCACATAGAAAAATGCACGAATAAATTCGTACCTACAAATCTTAAAAAAATTATTTTGTCAGACTTTCGGATTTTACACTTCGCGTATCTCTGGAGTGTTAGCCTTCAGGCTAACTTGGTCAGGCATAGCCTGACCTGATTTATGTGTTCATTGAGTAAACCCTTTGGGTTTACAAGTCAAGCTGAAGCTTGACACTCCCGAAGTTATCCCTCTTTCTCTTCTCTCAATTCTCTTAGCACCCTCTCCATATCCTCCGGCAAATCAATTTCAAACTCCACATACTTTTCCGTTCTCGGATGAATGAAACCTAATTTTTTAGAATGAAGCGCCTGTCTGTCGATCAGCTTTAAAAGATGATTGGCAAAATCTTTATCTTTTGAGTTCGAAATACTTTTAATCCACCTCTGGCACCCGCCGTAATCGGGATCCCCTAAAATGGGATGCCCCATAAATGAGAGATGAACCCTTATCTGGTGAGTCCTGCCAGTCAAGATTCCAATTGAAAGTAAATCGCAGAGCCCAAACCTCTCCAAAACCTTATATTCGGTAATAGCTTCCCTCCCTTTGATTCCGGAAACCTTCATCCTCTTTCTATCAACAGCCGATCTTCCAATCGATGCCTCGATCCTTCCCTCATCCAGAGGCATAGTACCCCAGGTTATCGCATAATATCTTTTTAAAATGGTCCTCCGGCTAAGCTGAGATGAAAGTTTCTCGTGAGCAAAATCGTTTTTCGCAACCACCAGAAGACCGGAGGTCCCCTTATCCAGCCGGTGAACTATCCCCGGACGTAAATACCCGGATACACCTGAGAGCTCTTTGCAGTGATAAAGCAATGCATTAACCAGGGTATTATCCGGATTACCGTAAGCTGGATGAACCACCATCCCAGCAGGCTTATCCACCACCAGCAGGTCTTCATCCTCGTAAACGATGTCAACCGGTATTTTCTGAGGTTTTGCTTTCATCTCCTTTGGCGGGGGTATCTCAATTTCTATTCTATCCCCTGATTTGATCTTGTAGTGAGACTTTACTGGATTTTTATTAATCAGTATTTTCTTATCCGAGATAAGTTTCTGTATCCTGGAGCGGGAAATACCCAAACCCTGTTCAGTCAAAAACAGATCCAGCCTTTTCCTCTCAGAGCTTTTATCTACCCTAAGCTCAACTTTCTGCGACATAATCTATCTTTTAAAAGGAAGGATAACCAGGATAATGATTAAAGCCATACCGCAGGTAACCGATGCATCTGCCAGGTTGAAAACCGGCCAGCGATCAAGATTAATTATCCCCGGAATATTCAGGTTGAAAAAATCGAAATCCAAAAAATCTAAAACCTGACCGAAGCGCAAACGGTCAAAGATATTGCCTAAAGCTCCACCCAAAATCAGCGCCCACCCCAGCCTGAAGAGACCGGTCTCAAATCTGGCATAAAAGAAAAAATACGAAGCTAAAAAAATAGCAAAAATTGCAATGACAGTATACCAGGTTCCGGAAAAAAGCCTGGTTCCGAAAACTCCCCCGGGATTTAAAATGTAGGTTATTTTAAAAAAATTGCCCAAAACCGAAACCGAATCTCCTAAATTCAAGTTTCTGGTAACCAGAGTCTTGGACAGCTGATCTAAGACAAGTATCAAAATAGATACCCCCAAAAGATAAAGATTTTTGGGGGAATCATTTTTACCCATTACAAAAATCCAATCCCTTTTTATCGGCTCTGCTTTAGTTTTTCCTTCTCCTCCTTCTCCTTGCACTGAATGCAAAGCCTGGCATGGGGAACCGCCTCAAGCCTGGCCCGGCTAATCACTTTACCGCATTCAAAACATTTGCCGTAGGTCTTGTTCTGTATCCTCCTCAAAGCCTCGTTAATGTGATACAGAAGCCTTCCATCCTTGGAAGCTAAGAGAAAAGCCTTTTCCCTCTCCATCGCATCGGTCCCCTGGTCAGCCATGTGATAGGAATAGGAGGAGACATCACCGGATGCATCCTTTAGGGTCGTCTCCAAAGCTGCCTTTTTCAGATTTCCCATCTCCGAAATCAACTTGTTTCGCTTCTCCAGAAGCAAAGCCTCGAACTTATCTAAATCTTTCTTTTTCATCTCATTTTTCCTGTATGATTCTGGAGACGGAGAGTTTTGCTTTCTCTCCATTTATATTCCATTCTCCAGAATACTCACCGTCTTTACCCGTCCTGGTAATCTTTTGGGCTAACGTCTCCTTTTTAATGTATTCTTGGTATCTATCAACTGCTAAATTAAGTCTGTCTGAACTTTTGATATCCACCGTTATCTTATCCATAACCTCAAAACCTGCCGACTTTCTCATGTTCTGAATCTTGTTAACCAGCTCTCTTGCAAATCCCTCGTCCTTTAAGTCTTCATTTAATACGACAAAAAGAAAAACTTTATAGCCAAAATCTGATTCCACCACCCAGCCATCTTTTCCCTCCTCCCCGATAGCAACCTCTTCTGAATTTAAATCGTATATCTCCCCCTCAAGCTTTAGCGAAAATTTACCCTCTTTTCTGAATTTTTTCAGATCGTCCTGAGAAAAAGTTAAAATCTTTTCTGCCACCTTTTTTGCCTTCTCCCCTAATTTAGGACCCAGAAGGCTGAAATTGGGATGTGCCCTTAAAGTTAAAAGAGACGAATCGTCAGTGATCACCTCCACTTCTTTGACGTTAACCTCTTCTTTTACCAGATCAAAAAGATCCGAGGCTTTCTTCTTCAGTTTCTGGTAAGGAAGCTTCACCTTGAGCTTCTCCAGAGGCTGCCTGATCTTTATCTTAGCCTTATTTCTCACTGCCCTTCCCAGAGAGGCTATCCTTTTAATGCCCTCCATCCCTTCCTCTAAGTCGGGATCTATTAAATTATCCTGGGCTCGGGCATAGAAGTCAAGGTGAACGCTTTGTTTTTTTCCATTCTGGTCTTTGGCAGAAAGCTGCTGGTAAAGCTCCTCGGAGATGAAGGGAATGTAAGGGGCTAAGAGCTTGATTAAAGATAAGAGTGTTTCCCACAGGGTGAGGTAAGCATCCACCTTATCTTTTTCCATGCCCGATCCCCAGTACCTTCTCCGGTTGCGCCTGACATACCAGTTGGATAGATCCTCGATTAAGAAATCCTGCATATTCCGTGCAGCTCTGGTTACATCATAGCTGTCCAGGCTACGGTTAACCTTATTTATCAAAGAGTTCAACCGAGAGATCAGCCAGCGATCGATCAAAGGTCTTTTTTCAACTGGTGAATTATATTTGCTTGGATCGAAATCATCTATATTAGCGTAAAGCGCAAAAAATGTATATGAGTTTCGCAAGGTGCTCAAAAGTTTTCTTCCCACCTCGGTTATTGCCTCCTTTGAGACCCGGGTGGGAAACCAGGGATGGCTCACCGAGATCAGATACCATCTCAAAGCATCCGCACCCTGAACATCCAGAACCTCCCAGGGATCGATAACGTTCCCCTTGGACTTGCTCATCTTAGCCCCGTCTTTATCCTGGATCATTTCGATCACTATCACGTTCTTGTAGGAAGATTTTTCGAAAAGAAAAACAGATATTGCCAGAAGGCTGTAAAACCATCCCCGGGTCTGATCCACCCCCTCGGAGATGAAATTGCTCGGAAAATTAGATTTGAATTCATCCTGGTTCTCAAAGGGATAGTGCCACTGGGCAAAGGGCATGGATCCCGTATCAAACCAGCAGTCGATCACCTCGGGAGTCCTCTTCATCAAACCGGAACAGTTGGGGCATTTGAAGGTTATGGTATCGATCATCGGCTTGTGAAGATCGAGATTTTCAGGAAGCCTCCCTGCAAGCTCCCCAAGCTCCTTTATCGATGAGATTGTTTTTTTCTCCCCGCACGATTCGCAAATCCAGATGTTTAAAGGGGTTCCCCAGAACCTCTCCCTGGAAAGAGCCCAATCCACGTTCCCCTCCAGCCATTCCCCGAAACGACCGGTCCCTATCTCCGGGGGCTGCCAGTTGATTTTCCGGTTGCTGGAAATCAGCTTATCCTTGTAAGCCGTAGTCTTGATATACCAGGATTTTCTGGCGTAATAGACTAAAGGAGATTCGCATCTCCAGCAGAACGGGTAGGTGTGCAGATATTTACCGCTGTCAAAGAGGAGCTTTCTTTTTTTTAAATCCTCCAGGATCAAAGGATCCGCATCCTTAACAAACATACCCTGCCAGGGGGTAACCTCCTGGGTGAATTCCCCGACCTCATCCACCGGCTGAACCAGGGGCAGAGAATATACCCTGGAAAGCTTGTAATCATCCTCACCAAAAGCAGGTGCTATATGTACGATTCCAGTCCCTTCCTCCAGGGAAACAAAATCAGCTAAGGTAACGTAAAAAGCCCTGGATCTGTCTATTTTCACAAACTCATAAAGAGGTTTGTATCTTTTTCCTTCTAATTTTTTGCCCTTGAACTCCTCCAGGATTTTAAAATCATCTTTTAAAACCGAATCAAGAAGGGCTTTTGCCAAAATCAGCCTCTCGCCCTTATATTCCACCTTGGCATATATTAACTCAGAACCAAAAGCCAATGCCACGTTGGAGATCAAGGTCCAGGGAGTGGTAGTCCATACCAGAAAATAAGTCCCTTTTTCATCCTCAAGCTCCATCTTAACGAAAACGGAAGGGTCCTCCACCTCCTCATATCCCTGTGCTACCTCGTGGCTGGAAAGGGCAGTTCCGCACCGGGGGCAATAGGGAACTATCTTATACCCCTGATAGATTAATCCTTTTTTAAAGTACTCGGACAAACTCCACCAGACCGACTCGATGTATTCATTTGAGCAGGTGATGTAAGCATCGTTGAGATCCAGCCAGTACCCCATCCTTTTGGTTAACTCATCCCATTCCTTAACGTACCTGAAAACGCTCTCCCTGCATTTGGTGTTGAACTTCGCTATGCCATATTTTTCAATATCCGCCTTGGTTTTTAATCCCAGCTCCTTCTCCACCTCGATCTCCACCGGAAGACCATGGGTATCCCATCCAGCCTTTCGGTCCACCCGAAAACCTTTCATGGTCTTGTACCTACAGATCAAATCCTTGATCGTCCTGGAGATAACGTGGTGAATTCCTGGCTTTCCGTTGGCTGTGGGCGGACCCTCATAGAAAACGAAATGAGGCGAGTCCTTTCTTATCGAGATGCTCTTTTCAAAAATTTTATTCTTCTCCCAGAAAGACAAAATCTCTTTCTCCATCTGGGGAAAGTTAAAATCCTCCTTTATCTCCTTGTATCTTTTCACCGTCTCACCTTCTAAGTTTTCTGTCTCTCTATCACTTTTTTCATTATCTTCTTTAAATTCGGTTCTGATGCCTGTGCTGTTTGAATTACATCTTCTAAAGACGTAGGTTTCAAAGCATCGGGAAGCCCCATATCGGTTACCACCGAAAAGCCTAAAACCTTAGTCCCTTGATGCCGGGCACAGATAACCTCCGGAACCGTGGACATCCCCACCACATCAGCTCCAATTCCTCTAAGGAAACGGTATTCAGCCGCAGTCTCTAAGTTCGGTCCAGCAACTGCAACATATACTCCTTTTTGTAACTTTATTCCCAGCTCCAGTCCAACCTCCTCTGCCAGGGCGATCAAATCCTTATCGTAACAGTTGTACATATCCGGAAATCTGGGACCCAGGCTTTCATCGTTTTTGCCTCTTAAAGGATTATCACCTAAAAGATTTATGTGATCGGAGATAACCATTATATCCCCGGCTTTAAAATTCGGATTCAGACCTCCGCAGGCATTGGAGACCAAAAGAACTTGCACTCCCAACTTTTTCATCACCCTCACCGGAAAGGCAATCTCCTTCATGGTGTAGCCCTCGTAGTAATGGAATCTACCCTGCATTGCCACTATTGTTTTACCGGAGAGGGTACCGAAAAGAAGCCTTCCTGCATGAGATTCAACCGTGGATACCGGGAAAAAGGGGATGTACTCATAGGAGATAGCAGATTCAAGTTCAATCTCATCAGCTAATCCCCCTAAACCTGTTCCCAGTATGATTCCCAGCTTTGGAACCATCTGAGTTTTTCCTCTTATGTATTCAACTGCTTTTTCAATTCTTTCTTTTAAATCCTTCATCTTCTTTTTCCTTTTTTATCACACTTTATTCTTGAGTTATTTATTTATCGGCAGCAATAAAGAAACTACACCTCTCTTTCTCCGAAAATAAAAGTCCCGACTCTTACCATATTGGATCCTTCCTCGATCGCCACCTCAAAATCGGAGGTCATCCCCATTGATAGATATTCCATCTCTAAATTTGGAATATTTTCCTGTTTTATCCTCTCGAAAATCTCTTTTAAGATCTTAAAACAGGGTCTTGTCTTCTCCGCATCGGGTGTAAAAAGACCTATGGTCATCAAGCCTTTTACTTTGAGACCTTCTAAAACGGATACCTGTTTCAAAAAATCAAAAACCTCCTTCGGCGAGAGTCCGAACTTGGTTTCCTCCTTCGAGGTGTTAACCTCGACCAAAACATCCATAACCTTCCCGGACTCTTTTGCTCTTTTTGAGATCTCACCTGCCAGCTTTGTGCTGTCAAGAGATTGAATCATATCAAAAATCCCTAAGGCTTTTTTAACCTTATTGGTCTGAAGATGACCCACCAGATGTTTTTGGAAACTATCCTCAATCTGGAAAAACTTCCTCTCAGCTTCCTGAACCTTATTCTCTCCGATGATTTTAATACCGCACCTTAAAGCCTCTTTTATCTCTTCAACTCCAAAGGTCTTGGAAACCGCCACGATTTTTATCTCCTCCGGATTTCTTCCAGTCTTTACCGCTTTCTCAGCCACTTTTTCCCTGAGAACTTTGATGTTTTCTTCAATTACGCTCATTTCAGTAAATTTATAAAATAAAAATATTTAATCAAAATGCAAGGGGAAAAGATGCTACTTTTACCAAAGTTTCTATATGGATAAAATATTAAAAAAGATGCGAAGAGAATTTCCCTGTTGTGTCAGGTCCTAGACCTGACACATCTGTCAGGAGTAGCTCCTGACAGAACGAGAAAATTACAAGATTAGAAAACAATCAAAAAGGAGGTTTTATTTACCTTTTGTAATCCAGAACCTTTTCCAAAAGCTCCTCGATCTGTCTTACCGTAAAGGGCTTGGCTAAAAAACCATCCGCCCTGGCATCGTAGATCTCCTTTTGGGTAGTCGGTTTCTCATAGGCGGTTATGACCACAACCGGGAGATTGGGGGTGTTCTCTTTAATCGACTTTAAAAGCTCAACCCCATTCAGATTGGGCATCTTGATGTCAGTTATAACCATATCGAAATTCTCGGATTGAAGGAATCTTAACGCCTCCTCACCGTCCTTTGCCTGGATGCTTTTGAATTCGAAGATATCCAGGATATCGGATAGGAGGTTAGCCATGTGGGTGTTATCTTCGACGATCAGGATACTTCTATGTTTAACCATATTTAAGACTTTCTTAAATTAGCACCCTTTTAAAGTATATATCGGCTTTATTTTGAAAAACTATAAGAAACGGAACTTGATCCTGCCATCCAGGTTCTGGAGCCTTTTTAAACTCCATCTTTTTCCTCTGATCTTCACCAGAGTTTTTCTTTTGCCGAAGCTCTGCTCGGTCACGGTCCCGAATCGGTAAAGTGAAGGTAAAAATCCGAGCTTGGAATTCTCAAGCACCACTACCCCCTCGGCTAAATCTTCAGAGACGTGTTTGTTCAACATACCTGTCATTTCCTCAATCCCTTCCCCCTTTTCTGCGGATATAAAGACGAAATCGGAATCATCGGTCGAATTCTCGACATAGGGTGAATTCCCGTCCAGCTTATCGATCTTGTTAAAGACCATAAGGGTGGGCTTTTCCTTTGAGTCCAAATCAAATAAAACCTGATTCACTTTCTCTATCTGCTTCCTGAAATCCGGATGGGAGATGTCCACAACATGTAGTAAAAGATCAGCTGATCTCACCTCACCCAAGGTGGAGCGGAAGGAGGCGATGAGATGATGGGGAAGCTTGCGGATGAAACCAATGGTATCGGTTAACACTGCGTTTTTACAAAAGCCCAAAAGACGGGTAGTGGAATCCAGAGTGGAAAAAAGCTTTTTCTCTACTGAAACGTCTGCCTGGGTCAATCTGTTGAAAAGGGTTGATTTCCCAACATTGGTATAGCCCACCAGGCAAATCTTAAACAGCTTTTCTCGATTTTTACTCTGGATTTTTCTCTCGTGGTCCATTTTTACCAGAAGCTTCTCCAGATCCGCAATCCTTTTTCTGGTTTGCCTGCGGTCAACCTCAAGCTGGGTTTCGCCAGGACCCTTGGTTCCAATTCCACCGTATTGCCGGGAAAGGTGTTTCCACCTTCCGGCAAGTCTGGGCAAAAGATATTTCAACTGGGCTAAAGCGACCTGGGTTTTCGCCTCTTTGGTCTCTGCCCTTTTGGCAAAAATGTCTAAGATGAGGCAGGACCTATCTATCACCTTTACATCGGTCTTATCCTCCGTATTGTAAATCTGAGCAGGGGAGAGATCGTCATCGAAAATAATCACGTCGATTTTCTCATTCTCACATATCTTTTTTATCTTTTCGACCTTTCCCTTTCCAATAAAAAAAGCTGGATTAAGCTTTTTCCTATCCTGAACCACCACACCCGCAACTTCCGCTCCCGCTGTCTCGGCCAAAAGCTTAAGCTCAGCCAAAGAATCCCCGAAGGTGAAATCGTCTACCCCGGGGAGTTTTACTCCCACCAGCAGAGCTTTTTCTTTTCTTTTAAAATCCTGGGTTTGGTACATCAACCTCCGTTAAATGTTTAAGAAATAAGGTCATGTTTTTGACAACAAAGAAACCATAAAAACAAGATAATTATTATCTTTCCCCTTCCATTAATTGATACGATTTTTCTCGAAAAATGATACCTGAAAAATCTCTCAAAGAAAACCCGTCCTCTTGGTCTTTTCTTTCAATACCTTATACAAGTTTATCGCCTCCTGCTTTTTAACATTCCCCTTAGGAATATCCAGAACTTCTACTTCTAAAGATTTTGAAAAAAAATCTATTTCAATCCGCTGGCCAGCTCTTATGTTTTTTGAAGCCTTAGCTCTCTGACCGTCCACATATACTCGTCCGTCTTCGCAGGCTTTCTTGGCCAAAGTTCTTCTTTTTATCAATCTGGAATCCGACAAAAAAATATCCAGTCTCAAGCTACTTTTCTAACCTCACCTCTACATAATATTTCTCTTTTAACTTCTCCAGCCACTCCATCACTTTTTGGTTGGTCTTTTTCCTTTTGGCCATCTCCTTAATCGTATCCCAGTCATCCTCCAGGGTGATTTTACGTTCACTCTGTCTATCCAGAACCTTCACTATGTGAATCCCGAACTCGGTTAAAAAGGGCCTGCTTATTTCTCCTTTTTTCAAAGGTATTATGGCATCTTTGAGCTCCCCCTCCAATTGTTTCAAGGGATACCAGCCTAACTCACCCCCAACCTTTTTGGATTCCTCATCATTGGAAAACTCCCTGGCCAGACCTGTGAAATCCCCACCTGCCTTAAGCATTTGATAGACGCTATCGGCTTCTGACCATGTTCTTGCTGAATCCTCGGAGGAAGGTCTTACTGAAATCAGTATATGCCTGGCAGATACCAGGCTGTCCGTTTTCCTTTCCACTTTGATTATATGATATCCGAGATTGGTTTCAGCCAAACCAACCTCACCGGAATCCAAGGAGAATGCGACCCTTTCGAATTCCGGGAGCAGGTCTCCCTTTTTGAAAAAACCCAGATCCCCACCCCTCTCCCTGGTAGGATCATCGGAATAAACACCAGCTAAACTGGCAAAATCATCCCCCTCCTCTGCCCGTTTTAAAATAACCTCTGCTTTCTGGGATAAAAAATCACGGGTTTCCGTAGATGGGGTAAAGGAAAAAAGGATATGGCTTAATCTTACGGCTTCCTCCTGTTCCGGTATGCTATCCTTATAAGCCTGGTGGAAATCCCTCACCTCCCTGGAAGAGATTCCAACCCCTGAAAGCTTCATGGATATCAGCTTCTCCATCAGAAGCTGCGATTTTATCTGGCTCCTGTATTTCCTTTTAAGCTCCCTTTCGGTCAGTCCTTCCTTTAACAGCTCCTCGGTAAAAGCATCCTCCGAAGGAAATTGCTCCTTAAGCGATTTTATCTGTTGTTCCACCGCATTCTCTACCTCCTCTGCTGTAACTTCCAGAAGAGTATCCTGTTCTGCCCGGATTAAAATCAATTTATCGTTTATCATCTGCTCCAGTAACCGTTCTTTTATCCTCCTCTCCTCCTGGGGATCTTTTATATTGGTCCCCGGTTGAGAGCTGTAAAGAAGGTATTGGGATTCAAGCTCAGATTCCAGAATTATCTTATCCCCCACCACCGCCACGATCCTGTCCAAAACTTCTTGAGGAAAAGCAAAACCCCAAAAAAACAAAATTAAAAAAGTGAAAAAATGAAATCTCATTCTCATAAATCTAATGGATAACGATGTAAAACTCTTCCTCTCTTAAATATAAAATTTAACACTGATTCCCCCAAAAAAAAGGATAAAAAGCCTCTCAGGGCTTTCTTATTCTTTCTGGGAAGTATCCGGGATCTCCTCATCAAGTATCGCCCAACTATACCTTTCAATCCTGGTCTTCTTTTTTAACTCCCCAAGAAAAGATTCCACCTTCTCCTTTCTTTTCTGATCATCGAGATAGGCAAAGATCTGATCCTTTACCAGCTCGAACTCTCTTAGGCTTCCCTTTTTCTTTTTGTCCTTTATTAAAAGTATATGCCAGCCCCAATCGGTTTGAAATGGTTTGGTTACATCTCCGATCCGGTGAGAGAAAGCCACCTCAGCAATGCGGGGATGAACCGAAACTCTGTCGAAACAGCCCAGATCCCCACCCCTCTCTCTGGTTTCCGGATCGATGCTCATCTTTTTTGCCACCTCGGCAAAGGCTTCACCTTTTCCAATTCTATCTCTGGCGGAATCAGCCTCCTGTTTCGTGGGTAAAAGGATATGGGAGGCACAGATCTCATCGTTCTCCCTCACAAAACTGTTCTTGTTTTTTTGATAGAATGCTTTTGCTTCATTTTCCGAGGAGAATATTTTTTGACTGATCTCCTTTTGAAGGAAATCCACTATAATCAAATCCTTGGTCATGTTTCTTATGTTACGCCTTAAGTTCTCATCCTGGTCAAATCCCCTTCTTTTGGCCTCCTGGTAAATCAACTCGTTGTCGATCCATCTGTTAACATAATCTCTTTTTTGTTCGATGGTTACACTGTCATAATCGGAAAAAACATACTCCACATCCTCCTCGGTTAGAGATTGGTTGCCCACCTGAGCAACCACTCCCCTCTCTTTTTTCTCGCAACCGGAAATCCCCAAAATGAAAACTCCGATCAAAACCACCCAGACTTTACCCTTTAAAAAGAAAGACACAGCAATCCTCCTAAATAAATACTTTCTTTTTTATCCCTTGGGTTTGGTTACCAAGGTACTTTCCAGAACATCCTCGTAGATTTCCACGTTTAATTTCTCTTTCATCTCCGAAAGAAAATCCTCGAATGTTTTCATTTTCTTTTCACCTTTAATTCTATTCGCAACCAAAGCCTTGACCTCATCCAGACTCTGTTGCTCCCCGCCTTTTTTATCCAGAATCTCTATAATAGACCATCCCTTCCCGTATTTAAAATCCTGAACAAACAAAGGTCCACCCAGATCGCCCTTTTTCAACTTCATGGCGTAATCGAATAATTCCGGATATCGGGTCTTTTTGATATAACCTAAATCACCACCTGTGGCTTTAGCGGTCTCCCTGATAGTCATTTTTTCAGCAAGCTTTGAAAAATCTTCCCCGGCTTTGATCCTATCCAGCAAATCCTGAGCTTCGGCCTTAGTCTTTAAAAGGATTTCCCTTACTTTAACTTCAGCATCTTTTACATACATCTCCTTGTTCTTTTCATAAAATTCCTTGATCTCTTCCTCCGAGGCATCGATGTCTTTAAACAACACCCCATATCTCATGTTCTCCGCAAGCTTCTGTTCCTTGAGTTCTTCTTCTTCCTGCTGGTATCCTTCCGTTTTATCCAATCCCCTGTCCTTAGCCTCCTGGTACAAAAAGGAAGGCAGGAAAAGCTGCCAGACCCAAAGTTCCAAAGTGTTGGAATCATTGATTCGCGGCTTTCTCATCGGAGGCAATTTGTTAAACTCCTCTATAAAGTCGGAGACTTTGTACTCCCCCCCTTTATATTTAACCAGGACCAACTCCTGTTCCTCCGGAGTCACTTTGGTCGGATCCCATATGGCTATCGGCGGGGAAACGCTATCACCACTTTCCTCTTGAGCCAGAGGAGCTAAAAGCTTCTCCTTTGTGTCTGAAACGAT
Organism: candidate division Zixibacteria bacterium SM23_73_2; assembly: GCA_001304315.1. Classification (GTDB taxonomy): domain Bacteria; phylum Zixibacteria; class MSB-5A5; order MSB-5A5; family SM23-73-2; genus SM23-73-2. The sequence continues at coordinate 26,641 of LJUW01000007.1, forward strand.
CTCAAAATTGATTTTCTTCTTGAATTCCTCAATATATTTATAACCTATTTCCTGCTGCCTTGCCCTCTGAAGGTTGGCTTTCAATCCATCCTTGACTTGCTCAAAAGGCTTCTGCTCGTTTTCTCTTTTATCCTCAATTTTGATGATATGCCACCCGTAGAATGTTTCTATTGGCTTGGAGATGTCCCCCACCTTGGAATTAAAAACGAAATCCCTGAATTCCACATACATTCGGTCATATGTAAAAAAGCCCAAATCCCCGCCTTTATCCTTGGTGGATTTATCCCCGGAATACTGGGAAGCGAGTTTCTCAAACTCCTCCCCTTTTTTAAGTCTGTCGTACAACTTTTCCGCTTGGCTTTTGTCATTTAACAGAATATGCTTTATCTGTATCTCATGACCTAATGTTTCATAGTAATCTTTAAGCTCATTCTCAGAAATGGTGGCTTTATCCAGAACCTCAATAGTGTAAAGCTGTTTTACCAACAAATCCATTTTCTGGGATTCGAGCATCTGATTTATATCAGTGGCCGTATCCAACTTCTGCTCATAAGCAGCTGTTACTAAAAGTTTCTCTTCGATCATCCGATCGAGGAAATTTTTCCTCATGGCTAACTCCTGCTCCGGTGAGTCGTATTTTGTTCCCACTGCGCTTTCAAATTTTTTGTTGAACTGTTCTGTGGTTATTCTCTGATCCCCGATTTTGGCAATGATCTTTTCCTTTTTAGCACAGGAAAAGAAGACAGAACAGATCAAAAGCACGCAAAGCGCAAAAAAACAGTATCTTTTCATTTTTCTCTCCTTTCTGAAATTTATTCGCAAATCAATATACCACTTCCTAAAGATTTTGCAACACCTTTCTGATGAAAAGTGCTTTATCGGTTATTTTTTCTCTTTTAAGATCAACGGATATTTCAGAGGGTTTAAACTCAACGGGGAGTTTGACTTTCTTACGAAACTGCTCTGCTCTTTTTTTACTCATTTTTTCGGTGGAATCAAATTCTATCCCCAATTTATCTTTTTTTAACCAGATCCGGGAGATAAGATTTTTTTTAGCTATCAACTTACACTGAGCTAAAATAAGAAGGTCTGAAATCTGCCGGGGCGGCTTACCGAAACGATCAGCGATCTCTTTTTCCAGATCCTCAAGAGAATTCTGGGTTTTTGAATCAGCTATCTTCTGATAGATCTCAACTCTCTGTTTTTTGTCCTGAATATACCAGCTGGGAATGAACAGATCCAGATCAACTCTGATCTTGGTGTCCGGTTCTTTGATCACCTTTTCTCCCTTAAGTTCTCTTATGGTCTCATCCAGAAGCTTAAAGTAAAGGTCATATCCAACCTCCTGGATGAAGCCATGCTGTTGGGGTCCCAGCAGATTTCCAGCTCCCCTTATCTCCAGATCCCGCAAAGAGAGATAGAAACCAGAACCTAATTCAGTATACTGGAGGATAGCCTTAAGCCTTTTCTTGGCTGTTTCATTTAACATCTTTAAAGGGGGAATCAAAAGATAGGCATAGGCTTTCTGATTAGATCTCCCCACCCTTCCCCGAAGCTGATAAAGCTGTGCCAGGCCGAATCGATCTGACCGATTGATTATTATGGTATTAACGTTAGGTATGTCCAGACCTGACTCGATTATGCTGGTTGACAAAAGACAATCATATTTTTTTTCCAAAAAATCAAGCATCACCCTTTCTAATAATTTCTCCTCCATCTGTCCATGGGCAATCCCAATCCTTACCCGGGGCAAAAGCCTCCGCAAAAACCAGTAAACCGATTCTATGGAATGAACCCGGTTATGAACGAAGTAAACCTGCCCATCTCGGTCCATCTCCCTTAAGATCGCCTCCTGGATGACCTCAGAATCAAACTGCAAAACCTCGGTTTGGACCGACAGCCTCTCCTTGGGAGGAGTATTTATAATCGACATATCTTTTATCCCGTACAATGAAAGCTGCATGGTTCTGGGTATGGGCGTGGCGGTGAGGGTAAGAATATCCACCAGAGTTTTGAGTTTTTTGATCCTCTCCTTATGACCGACTCCGAATCTCTGCTCCTCGTCAATAATCAGAAGACCCAAGTCTTTGAATTTCACGTCCTTTTGTAGAAGGCGGTGCGTTCCGATAATGACATCGATTTTGCCCTGTTTTAAATCACAGATAAGTTTTTTCTGCTCGGTTCTTTTTTTGAACCGGGACAGCATCTCACATCTCACCGGAAACTCCTTTAACCTATCAGTAAAAGTGGTGAGGTGTTGCTGGGCCAGAATGGTCGTGGGAGCTAAAACCGCAACCTGCTTTCCATCCATAATGCATTTGAAAGCAGCCCTTATCGCCACCTCGGTTTTCCCATAGCCAACATCACCGCAGACCAATCTGTCCATGGGAACAGGCTTTACCATGTCCTTTTTAATCGCAGAAATAGCCTCGACCTGGTCAGGGGTCTCCTCATAAATAAATGAGGATTCCAGCTCCTTCTGCCAGGGAGTATCAAATGAAAAGGGCTGTTTTGTCTTTGTTTTCCTCTCCGCATGAATTTTTATCAGCTCCTTGGCCATATCCTTGATAGCCTTTTTGGTTCTATTCTTCAACCTTTCCCATCCGGTCCCTCCCAGCCGGGATAATCTCGGCTCTCCTTCCTTGCCCACGAACTTGTGAACCCGGTTGAACTCCTCGATAGGAACATAAAGTTTATCCTCCCCCTCGTATAAAAGCAGAAGACAATCCCTCTTTCTCCCGTCAACTGTGATCTCTTTCAAACCAGCGTACTTTCCAACACCAAAATCCACATGCACGACGAAATCCCCCTCGGATAGTGCGTTGTAGGAGGATAAAGCAAGACCCTCCTTAAACCTTTTTTCCCTTCTTCGCCTGAAATAATGCCTGGAGAAGATCTGATGCTCGGTAAACAGCTCCAATTCTATTTCCGGAAATGTGAAACCAGAAGTAAGATAGCCAATCGCCAGATTAACTCCATCGACATCTTCTTCTAAAAGCTCGGAAAACCTCTGCTTCTGCCCCTGATTCTGGCATAAAATGTAAATCGAATATCCCCCGTTTTTTTGTTCTCTTATCCTTTCTTTTAGAAAAAAAAGATCGGAATCTACTTTTTGGTGGGATTTGATTTTTAAATCCAGAACCTCCTTTTTTCCACCTGATAAAAAAAGGAATTTGAGATTTTGAAATCTTTTGGCTTTTTTCTCAAACTCGGATGGACTTCCCCAAACTCTTACGGGTTCTGGCACAAGTTCCCCTTTTTTAGTAGCTTGATCATAAAGGTTTTCAGTTTCCTCGAGGATATATTCGATCTGGTTTTGAACCAGCTCGGGATTATCCAGAAACAAAATGGAGTTTTCAGGGAAATAATCGAAAAGAGTAGATTGGGGGATATCAAACAAAGATCCCAGCCATTCCAAACCAGGTATCTCCTGATAGAGATTAATCCTCTGTCTTAACATATCCGCCTTTGATGGATCGATTCTATTGAGATACTCCTCGATTCTATTATCGGAGATCAAAACCTCCCTTTTGGGCAGAATAACCGTCTGGTTGATCCTTCTGGTAGTCCTCTGGGTTAAGATGGAGAACTCCCTTATCGATTCTATCGCATCGCCAAAAAACTCAATCCTCACCGGATCCTCAGAAGAATAGGGGAAAACATCCAAAATCCCTCCCCTTAAACTGAAAGAGCCCACTTCTTCCACCTTGGGATATCTTACAAAACCTAAATTCAAAAGCTTTTCAACCAGAAAGGTGAGATTTTGGGTTTGGCCCGTTTTCAGATATAAACAACTGTTTTCAAATTGCGAGGGGGTCAAGGTTTTTTCCAAAGCAGCCCTGATGGAAGCTACGATTATGACATTTTTTTTAAATAAAAGATCGAACAAAGACAGAAGTCTTTTCCCGATTACCTCGGATGAGGGAAAGGAGAACTCGTAGGGCAGAATCTCCCAGGAGGGGAAAAAAAACACACTTTCCTCTCCTAAAAAGGAATTTAGATCATCTGCTATATTCTGTGCTTCCTCCGGATTGGAGGTCAAAACCAGGGTAGGAAAATTCAGCTCTTTGAAAAGAAAGGACAAAAAATATCCCTTCCCAGAACCGGATAGGCCGGATATGTAGATTTCCTTTTCCCCGGATGTGATCTTATCAATTACTCTTTTGAAGCTCTCTGATTTTTTGGCTAAATTCAGAATCGAATTTAAAACCATAGCATATCTCTCTATTTTAATAATACGGCTTTAAGTGTAAATGGAAAGGGATAAAGCTTAGATTTTGCGGGCAACCACTATCATCCTGGGGGAATCTATGGTGTACTGGTTTAAATCGAAATCACCGTAAACTCCCTCTAAAGTCAGCCTGGCTTCCTTTAAAAGATTGATAAACTCAACCAAGGAATAAGCTCTCAAGGATATCGAGTAATTTCTCCTCCTGTTATCCTCAAAGATCAGGGTGCGAGTGCTTTCCCAGCGACCCAAGAAAAGATCCAAGAAACCCTCCTCCAGCATAACAAAATCCTTTCTTTTCACCCAGTGCTTGGTCCTGAAATTCCTAACCATAACCTCCCGGTTTATCGTATCCAAAAAGAAAACTCCGTTTGGCTTCAAAGCTTTTGACACCCCTTTCAATACCTTAAGGTCATCTACCTCTTTTTTAAAGAAACCGAATGAGGTGAACATGTTTATAACCGCATCGAATTCGTTTTTGAAGGGAAGCTTTCTCATATCCCCCTCCAAGAACTCAATTTTCAGCCCTAAATTCCTGGATTTCTCACGAGCCTTATCAATGAAGAATTTAGATAGATCATAGCCGGTTACTTGGTATCCCCTTTGATCCAGCTCAATAGAATGTCTGCCATATCCACAGCACAGATCTAAAACCTTCGCTTTTGGCTTCAATTTCAAAAGCTTGAGCACCAGATCCACTTCCTTTTTGGTGAGATGTTCCAAATCTCGATAAAACTCTAAATAGCCCTCATCAAAGAACTCTTTCCACCACAAACTATCCTTTTTGCTGTCACCATTTCTCATCTTTCACCCCTTTGATTTTTTGCCGGATATTACATACCCCATTATTTTATAGATCAACTTAGCTGCCAAGAAGTTCGGGGCAAAAAATCCCGGGACAGGGCAAAGTTCAACCACATCGAATCCCACAACGTTTTTCGTCTGAGCGAGCTTTTTTAAAAGATTTAAAGTCTTTTCCCATCCCAATCCACCCGGCTCGGGCGTTCCAACCGAGGGCATTATCGATGGATCTAAAAAATCCAGATCCAAGGTGAGATACACATCATCCGATAAAAACTTTAAAACCTCGTCAAAAAAAGAAAGATCATCTTTTATCTTGTGGGCGAAGGAAAGTCTTATCTTTCTCTTTTTGGCAAAAGAAAGCTCCTCTTCGCTTATGCTTCTTATCCCCACACCAGCATAGGGACAAAGCTCACCAATCCTTCTCATAACAGAGGCATGGCTGTATTTTGAGCCTTGATAAAAGTCCCTCAGGTCAGCGTGGGCATCCAGCTGGAGAACCGAAAGTCCGGGATATTTTTTTTTGAAAGCCCGAACCAAACCCATGGTTATGGTATGCTCACCGCCGATGCTAAAAAGAAACTTCCCCTCTTCTAAAATACTGTTTGCAACATCCTCAATCCTTTCCAACATCTTCTCTGGATTAGAAGCTAAAATCTCCAGCTCATCCAAAGTACAGATACCCCTTTCACTGGGAGAAAAGCCTAATTCGCAGTCGAAAAGCTCAAGCTCCTGCGAGGCAGAAATCAAAGCCTGGGGACCGAATTTCGTCCCTTTGACAAAAGTGGTACTCTCTTCATAAGGGATGGGGAGAATAACAAATTCGGATTTTTTAAAGTTTGAAAGCTTTTCTGGAAGCGCCAGAAAGTTTTTGGGTGTAAAAAAATTTATATCAAGCATTTCAGACCATTTAATTAAATTTTCTTAAACTCCTTATATTAAATGAAAAACCTCTATTATCAAATACCTGATACCTACAACCTAAAACCTACGATTTGAATCCCAATCGCTCTTTATCCAGCTTAAATTGAGGTGGTTTTCTTTTCTTAGTTAAACTTTTTGCACCTTTTGCCAAAGCTGTGACCAGAAAGGGAAAAGCTATGGTGGCATCCGAATAGATCATTACCCTCATAGATTTCTTGTGAATCTTTCCCCAGGAGAGTGCCTCCTTGAAGGTACACCCGGAAAGACCTCCCCAGTAAGGAGCATCAGTGGTTATCTGAATGGCATACTTGTGCCCCAGTTCTGCATCTTCTAAAATAAACGATGCAGTAACCTGAGCCTGCTGGATGAAATTTTTTGGTACTCCACCTCCAAGGTAGATCACTCCAGTTGCTTTTGAATTGAGAACGATCTCTGCTGTCTCATTGACATCGGCTATCACATCAAACAAAAACCTCTTTTTGAACTTCCTATTATAGGTGGCGATAGATATCCCGATTGAAGAATCAGCAACAGCAGGGCAGTAGATTGGAACCTTAGCCTTATATGCTGAGGTCAAAATCCCATCCTTTTTCGACACCTTGGACAACTCCTTCCCCATCAGATAGAAAAATTCCCTGGTATTATAAGCTTTATTTTGATTTAAGGTAAAAAGGAAAATATCTGAAACCCAATCATCGGTTTTCCGAAACTCAGCCTCGGAGGCGAATGTATCATATATGCGGTCGATCCCCTTATCTTTAAGCTCAACGTCATTTGCAAGTGGATCACCTTTGAAATGATAATATCCCAAACATTCATGAAGATCGTGAAATAGATTTGCTCCGGTTGAGACCAGACAATCGATGTACCTGTTTTTTATCAGATAAACCATAATCTCCCTGAAACCAGCGGGTATCAGGGCACCTGAAAGCCCTAAAAAGATAGTGACCTTTCCCTTGAGCATCTGCTTCCATATATCCAAAGCCCTTGCCAGGTTCCTTCCCTGGAAGGAGATATGCTCCATATTCTTCAGAATCTGGTCTATGTTTTGATTTGGGTCAACCCTAAAAGGACAAATAGGAGTTGTAAGGATTTTGTGTATCTCCGGATGTTTTTTCATCTTAGCAACTCCTGAAACTAAAAACTTCTTTAAACTTCTTTATAGTTACATTTCTTGGATTACAAGATTCTGGTTCAAATCTGAATCTCGGTTTTTTCCGGCACGAAAATAGCAGCCGAAACAACCGTGGTCCACAAGCCATTTTTATCTCCCTTGGCTGATTGAGTGATATTTGTTGTTCTGACTATCTCACCTGAGATCTTCCAGATTTCCTTTTTCTCGTCATAGGATCTATCCGGGTCAATCTCTATTCCTAAAGTTGTGGCCAACATAGTAGCAGCCAGATCCTCAGCATAATCTCCTGCTTTTTTCTCGGTCTCTCCATAAGCCACGTGCTCGGAAAGATAACCGTACTGGGTTTTATCTTGAGGTATCGCCAGCCCCACCGAGGTAGAGATCAAACGGTTGGGCTCGTTGGTGGAATTTCTGCTCATCACCGTGAATACTATCTGCCCGTCATCTAAATATCTTAGCCCAGCTGCTCTGGATATTAATTTGCAGCCCGGGGGAAAAATGGAGGAGACCTGAACCAAATTCAAATGCTCGATATAAGCCGAGCGTAAAGCCAGCTCGAAGCTGGAAAGCTTCTCCTGGTGTTTTCCCACCCCTTTGGTTAAAAAAATCTTTTTGGGCACTATTATCATCTCCACCTCCTCTAAGGACGCGAGAACTTATGTCTCTAATTTGTTTCTCAAAATACAAAAAAAAATCTCTTTAGCAATAAAAAAATATTACTCATAGAAATTTTTTGGATTTACTAAATCGTTACTTAAAGATGCTAAAAGATTATTTTTATAAAAAACAAGCTGCTAATGAAGAATCCAATGTCATCTGAAAAATGTCCGATGGGGTAATTAAAAGTTGTAATATGGTAAATCATCTAAGTTTCGCAACTTTATAAAGCTCCGAGGAACCATCTACAACAACATAAATCAGATAAACTCCATTGGCGACATCCTCACCGCACTCGTTTTTTCCGTCCCATATACTTTTGAAGTAATTAGCCGGATCAGGCAGCCAAAAGCTGGTAAGTTTTTGTACTTTTTCTCCTGAGATAGTCAAAACTGAGATCTTCACATCAGCACCCTGACCTGCTTCAACGTTAATGTTAAGAGAATCCTCGAAAGGATTGGGATACGATATGACCCTCTTAAAACTCAGGGGTGGATAATGATATTCAGCAGCCTCCAATGCGTTAACAATTCCGTAACCCATTAAATTATCCGGGCTTTCTGCCTGGCTTGCTGTTATCTTTAATTTATGGGCTATCAGAACCGGAGTTAAAGTTGGATCTTTCTCCAGAAGCAGAGCGCACACACCCGCAACCAGAGGAGTGGAAAAGGATGTTCCATTTAAACCTGCGTAATAATTCCCGGGAACAGCACAATACGTTCCCACCCCAAGTGCCAGCACATCCGGTTTTATCCTTCCGTCAAAGGTAGGACCTTTTGAGCTAAATGAGGCTAACTTCCC